>CAYIFD010000049.1:0-5272 GCA_964362595.1 uncultured Candidatus Saccharibacteria bacterium | reverse complement strand
GACTGGAGTTCAGACGTGTGCTCTTCCGATCTTCTACGGAGCCCCCACATAACGTAGGGTTCCCACGATATTAGCTTATCTTTCGACTTAGCCTTCACCGTTATCCCGAAGTTTTCATCCCCAGCTTTCGCCAGAGAGCTGCGTAATGCCTGCCTCAAGCTCACGATGACAGTTAGCACAAACAAGAACACATTTATCTAGTTCTTCTTTAACCTTCTCCCAAGATCGAGTATAACCTTTATCTCCAATCCCAAATGACTTTGCATTTGGATCGATATGGTGAAGGTCAAGCGCGCCTTGATACCTTGAGTACCCACAAATCTGGCACTTCCCACCTTTATAATTAATGGATAACTCTTTTATTTTGCGCCTTCTTTTCGCTACTGCCTTTATAAGCTCTTCTCGGCGGTCGGCATATTTTCTTTTGTCCTTCATAGCTTAATTATATAGCTAATTGGACTGGTTCCACAGGGAGCCGCTCTACCGTTGAGCTACGCCGGAATATAAATAGATTGTAAAGGGAAAATGCAATGGATACAAGATCGGCTTAAAATTTGACAAGATCCGGTCTTATATGCTACTTTTATATTACTTATGGCAAGGATAAATCTGGGAACCATATTGGAAAATCTGGAGTCCGAACTTAGAAAGACCTTCAGATCGGTAATTAACGAAGATCATACTAATGCCTTGTTTCGCGCTTTTAGAAAAAAAGTGGCGGACCATAAAACCTGGTATACCGTTCCAGACCATTTGGTAGAAAAAGATTAAATTTTTTAAGAAAAAAACAGTAAGTTCTTGGTTTCCTTTCCTTACCTTGAAGTAAGCCCGAAGGATACAAAGATGAGTCGGCTTACTTTACTAAAATTAACAATTAAAATACGCACAAAAAATGTTATGGCAAAAAAATTGTATGTAGGCGGATTGTCCTATGACACCACCGAGAGCACTCTGAAAGAAACGTTTGCCCAAGCAGGAACCGTTGATTCGGCAACTATCATAATGGATAGAATGTCCGGCCGCTCAAAGGGGTTTGGGTTTGTGGAAATGTCGTCTGACGAAGAAGCGCAGAAGGCGATTGAGATGTTCAATGGCAAAGAGATTGACGGAAGAAACGTTACGGTAAACGAGGCCCGTCCGCAAGAATCTCGTCCTCAAAGAGGCGGATTTGATCGCCCTGGACGAGGAGGAGGAGGTTTTGGCAGGAGTCGCTACTAAGAAATACGGCAGAAAAATCCCCGGACAAGGGGATTTTTCATTGTTGGAATTTGGTGGTATGGTAGGGGCATGGTTAACTCAAAAGTAATAGAATGGGTCCTGCGCGTGGCCGTGGCAGGGGAGTTTCTCGGCCATGGGGTTTTTGCGCTTCAGGGGAAAAAGGCCTGGATTGGCTGGATGAGCCAAATTACGGGAGCATCGCCGGAACTAGCCGGCCAGCTTATGTTTTTGGTTGGGGTCGCGGATATAGTTGTGGCCTTTATCGTACTTTTTCGGCCGGTACGGATCGCGCTTTTGTGGGCCGCCTTGTGGGGGTTTTGGACCGCGCTTATCCGTCCTTTAGTCGGGGAGCCGATTTGGGACTTCATTGAGCGCTGGGCAAATTGGGGAGCGCCTCTGGCCCTGCTTTTTATCCAAGGTTTTCCTCGCTCCTTACGAGGGTGGTTCACTCTCCGGGATTGGTCTTGAGAGTCGGATCAAACAGCCAGATTAAACAGCGATAAGCAATGTCTTGACCGCGGTCTTTGTAATTGCTATCTTGAAAAGCAGAAAAGGGCAGGAGGGTTGTTATGGAAGAGGACCAAAATAAGTCCAGGCATTATTGTCCGGAATGCGAGCCGAACGCCGATCCTTCAAGAGAGATTTTAAGAGCTCACTGGTGCGTCTTTCATGCGCCTTCCGATAAGGGAACAGACGACGGCCTCGTAACGGCAAAAACTCACCTAAACGGAAGCGCGGAGGCGGGGGGAAAAGACAATGCCAGGTGGTGCGCTTTGCTTCATAGAGGGGAAAGAAGCTAACCAGAGACCGCCCGGTTTTCCCGGAGCGGCTTTTCTTTTTTTGTCTCCCCTGCTACCATTAAAAAATGGGGATAATTTTTTATACGCTCATTATTTTTGCTTCTTTTGCCGGATTTCTGCTTTCTTTTTATATCCGTCACAAAAAACAGTCGCATGAAGTTCTGGTCTGCCCCATTGGCTCCGATTGCGACGCGGTAATCCACAGTGAATATTCCTTTTTCTTGGGCATGCCGGTGGAGATCCTTGGTCTTTTTTATTACGCCGTTATCGGCTCAAGCTACGGCATTTTCCTAATTCAGCCCGGCCTCGTCTCCCCGCTGGTACTTTTTCTCGTGTTAATCCTCTCCGCCTTCGCCTTTCTTTTCTCACTGTATCTTACTTCCATCCAGGCCTTTGTGCTTAAGCAATGGTGCACCTGGTGTCTCACCTCCGCCAGTTTCTGTTTGGTCATCTTTATCTCGGCTATCCTCGGCTCGGACTTCGGGTTTGTCGCTCTGCTTTCCCGCTACATCGGATTTATAAATCTGGTGCATGTGCTGGGCCTGGCCGTTGGCCTGGGCGCTGCTACCGTCACCGGTCTTTTCTTGTTTAAATTTTTAAAGGATTTGAAAATTTCGGAGTGGGAGGCGGAGGTGCTGAAAAGTATCGGCCAGATAATCTGGTTTGCCCTGGCCGCCATCGTAGTCAGCGCTACCGCGCTTGCCGTCGGCGATAAAAATCTGCTTTCCGCTCCGGCTTTCCTTGCCAAATTGGCGCTTATTGCCGTTATTATCTTGAACGGAATTTTTCTCCATCTGATTCTGACTCCGCGGCTTGTAAAAATCTCTTTTGGCGCCAAGCACGAGCACGAGGCCGGAGAACTGTCGCGCCTGCGGCGGGTAGTTTTGTTTCTTTCCGGCGTCTTGCTCCTTGCCTGGTACGGAGCATTTCTGCTCGGCTATTTTACTTAAGTATCTTTGTACTTTTCTTCAAAGAAATATGGAGCTTAAGGGACTCGTAGCGATCTATAAACCCAAGGGTATTACCTCGCATGATGTGATCAATCATCTGCGCAGGATTACCGGAGAGCAAAGGATAGGACATGCCGGAACTCTTGACCCTTTGGCCGAGGGAGTGCTGGTAGTGGGCATAGGCAGAGAAGCGACCAAACGTCTTGGCGAGATTAAGGCAAAGGAAAAAGAATATATCGCTGAAATTCGTCTGGGCATGGAAAGCACTACCGGCGACGAGGAGGGAGGAAAGCGGGAAGTTCTGCCAAAACAAATTCCCACTCAAGAGGATGTAGAAAAAGCGGCCAGAAAATTTGAAGGCGAGATAGAGCAAGCGCCGCCCATTTACAGCGCAATAAAGGTCGGCGGCAAGCCGGCCTATCGCTACGCGCGAGCCGGCAAGAAGGTGGAACTTTTGGCGCGCAGGGTCCTCATCAAAAAAATAGAGATCCTTTCCTACGAGTGGCCCTTTTTGAAATTGCGCGCCGTTACCGGCCCCGGGGTTTATATCCGGGCTCTGGCCAGGGATTTGGGCCGGGCGCTCGGGACGGCAGGATATTTAACCGATCTGGAACGGGTGCGGGTAGGGGAATTTACTAAAGCTGCGGTTTGCTTTTCTTTGTGAACTCGAGTATCATATCTTGAGAAGATATGATACGTATAGAAATCGCGGCCGAAAAAATATTTGAGATAGCTGGATTCCCGATAACCAATACTTTACTGATGAGCTGGATTGTGGCAGCTATACTGGCGCTGGCCGGATTTTTTATTTACCGGCGGATTTCGCTGGTGCCCTCTTTTCTGCAGAATGTTTTGGAAATCGTAGTGGATAAGTTTTTGGGAGTTATGGAAGGGCTTTTTGGATCGCGCGAGAATGCAGAAAAATATTTTCCAATTGTCGCCACTATCTTTCTTTTCATCCTTCTCTCCAACTGGCTCGGCATTTTACCGGGGATAGGATCCATCGGTCTACTGGAAGAGCATGAAGGCAAGACCGTCTTCGTGCCGCTTTTCCGCTCTGCGGCAAGCGATTTAAATTTCACGCTGGCTCTGGCTATCTCGGCGGTGGCGCTGGTGAATATTTTTGGCATCGCGGCTTTGGGTATAAGCAAGCATCTATCGCGGTTCTTCAACTTTAGAAGTCCAATTGGTTTTTTCGTCGGACTGCTTGAATTTGTCTCGGAATTTGCTAAGATGATATCATTCGCGTTTCGGCTCTTCGGCAACGTGTTTGCCGGGGAGGTACTGCTCGTAATTACGGCCTTTCTCGTCCCCCTTTTCATTCCTGTGCCGTTCCTGATGCTGGAAATCTTTGTGGGATTTATCCAGGCACTGGTATTTGCTATGCTGACTATGGTATTTATTAGTATTGCGGTTGCGCATAATCATTAACATAATCGCTAATTTACGCGAATCTACCATTAATCTCACTAATATTCATGATATTCGTGAGTCGTTAGCGGGGATTTGATATGAAAATGGAACCAGAATCAATTCGTATGCTGGCTACAGCCGGCGTTATGGGTATAGGAGCGATTGGGCCGGCTCTGGCCATTGGGATACTCGCGGCCAAGGGGCTGGAGGCCATTGGCCGCAATCCGGAGGCCTCCGGCAAGATCCAGACGGCTATGATCTTGGCTATCGCTTTTGCCGAGGCCATTGCCATCTATGCGCTGGTGGTAGCGCTGATGATCAAATTCGTATAGCAAATGAGTGAACTAATCTCTAATTTTGGCATTGATTGGAAATTGCTTTTGGCGCAAGCGGTCAACTTTTTTATCCTCCTTTTCTTGCTGCGCATGTTTGCTTATAAACCGATTCTGCGGATGCTGAAAAAACGTCGGCAAGAGATTGAAAAGGGATTGGAATATACCAAGAAGGCGGAAGAGGAACTGAAGCGAACCGATGTTTTGCGGGAGGAAACCATGAATAGAGCCCGGGAACAGGCGCTAACTATCGTGACCGATGCGGAGGAAACCGGGAAAAAACGGAGAGAAGAAATGGTTCAAGAAGCAAATAGAAAGGCGGAAGGGGTGGTGGCTGACGCCAAGCGCGTTATTGAAGAGGAAAAAGCAAAAATGGGCGAGTCGGTTTATAAAAACGCGCAGGAGCTGGTAAGGGCCGGGATTATCCGGGTGCTTGGTAAAATGCCGGCTGAAGAGAGAAATGAGCCGCTGATTCAGGAGGCCCTTGAAGAGTTAAAAGCCGTTAAATGAGGTATTCTCCGCGACAATATGCCGCAGCGCTTCTGTCCTTGCTTAAAGG
>CAYIFD010000048.1:0-5279 GCA_964362595.1 uncultured Candidatus Saccharibacteria bacterium | reverse complement strand
CCTACACGACGCTCTTCCGATCTACCAGAGAATATAGTACAAACCACTTTCCGAAGTACCAATGAATCGCTGCAAACAGGAACGAGCTTACGACGCCAATTCCATAAAAGCTTCCGGTGATAAGATAAAGCTGATACGGGAGAAGACGGAAAATAAATTCTTGTGTAACTGGGGCACCTATAAATGTCCACCAAGGTTCAATTCTGGCAGTAGCACTTTGCCGTTTTTCTACTACATTTCCCATATTTTTATCCACATCTCCATGGCACTTTTTATATTTCCTAGCGAGCCCGCGCGAAAATTCATTTTCGTGACGGGCTAGCGAACCAAGTTCAAGCGATGTCACGTACCGTGACATCGCTTATATTTCTTTTCCCTTCTGCGAAGGACTTATAGAATGCCCGCCAAATTGATTGCGCAGCGCACTCAAAATCTTTCCGGTAAAACTCGGTTTTTTCTTTGACTTTACCCGAAATTGAAACGCCTCTTCAATAACTGGCGTAGGAACTTTTAACTTCTTAGCCGTCTTTATCATCCATTCTCCTTCTCCGGTGTGTCCGACCTTACCGGTGACATCCTTAAGTCCCGTTCCGTACTCATTAAAGGCCTTGGCCAGCCACCCGACCAGGCGCGACTCAATTACACTGCCGCGATTGAATATTTCCGCTACTTTTTCAAGATTTAGACGAAAAGTGGATTTTTTCATTACTGAAAACCCCTCGGCAACGGCCTGCATCATGCCGTACTCTATGCCATTGTGAACCATCTTGGCAAAGTGTCCGGCTCCGGATTTTCCCGCATGCAGGAAGCCGTTAGAAACGGCTAAGTCCCTGAAAAGATGCTCGGCCGCATCATACGGCTTTTTTTCTCCGCCGACCATAATGGCAAGACCGGTGCGCGCTCCTTCCGGACCGCCGGATACTCCGGCGTCAAGGAAGTAAATGCCGTTTTTGCCGAGCTTACGGCCGCGCCTGATTGAATCCTCGTAAAAAGAATTTCCACCATCAATTATCACATCACCGGCGGCCAGTATTCCGGCAAGCCCATACTCACCAAAAAGAATTTTATCCACGGGGCTTCCGGCGGGAATCATGAGCCAGATTAGGCGCGGAGAAGCCGTAGAACTGACTAATTCCCTAAGGTTCTCTGCTAGTGTGATTCCCTGCTCTTTCGCGGCCTTTTGTTTTTCCGAGTCGGAATCAAAGGCCACTATCCGCCAACCGAAATCCGCCAGGCGCAAGGCAATATTCATCCCCATCTTTCCGAGGCCCACCAGCCCCATTTCTTTTTTGCCGGATGGCTTTGGCGCAAATGTAACCGCCCGGCTCGCTTCTTCGGTTATTATATCAGTATCCGGCTGGTACTCTTTGAGTGGAATAACCCCCCTCTTCCAAGCGCGGATAATAGGGTCAATAAACTTCCACATGGCTCTCACCTCCTCGGTGCTGATAAAAAGCGTTTGATCTCCGGCAATGCAGTCAAGCAATAATTTCTCGTACTCTTCCACATATTGGACTCTTTGTCCGGACCCACGCAGAAGAAAATCAAATGTTCTTCCCTCAAACGTCGTTTCCAAACCAGGTTTTTTAGACCAAAAATGAATGCTGATTTTTTCTTCCGGCTCCAGAGCAAAGACGACTTTGTTTTGATGGTGCTCCCCGAGACACAGGCAAGGAGTCGGATGCTTGAAGGTAACCACTATTTCTTTTTTTGCCTTCCCCAGGCGCTTGCCGCTCTCAATCACAATCGGCACCCCTCGCCACCGAGCCGTTTCCAGATTGGCAACAACCCTAAAATATGTCTCGGTGGCGGAATCCGGATTCACGCCTTTTATGGAACGATACCCAATATATTGGGCGCGAACGGAGGACTCTTTAATGGCTGACAATGAGGGAGACCGCATCCTGGCAAGTATTTGAGCCCGCTTCTCCCGGACGGCCGGGGCGGAAACTCCCGGCGGCAATTCCATAGTTACCAAAGCAAGCATTTGCAGGAGATGATTTTGCCCCACATCCCGCAGGGCGCCGATAGAGTCGTAAAAAACTCCCCGCTCCTCCACTCCTAATTTCTCCCAGAGTTTGATATCAATTCTTTCAATTGCCTCGTTTGACCAGTTTTTTTCAAAAAGATTATTGGAAAAACGAAAGGCAAGTATATTTTGCAGCATTTCTTTGGCAAGATAATGGTCAATCCGGTAGATCTGCACTTCGCGAAAGAGCTTGCCTAAAAGCTCGTCCAATTTCTGCGCGGTGGTAAAGTCCTTACCGAAGGGTTTCTCTACGATAATCCTCGACCACCCTTCCTCCGGACTGCAGGGCTCGGTGAGACCGGAGGAAGCAAGTTCATTAAAAATTGTTCTGTACATCTCCGGCGCTACTGCCAAGTAAAAAAGTTTATTGCTGCACAACCCCCAGCCGGCGTCTATTCCTTTCAATTTCCCGGCCAGTCCTTGATAGCTTCCTCTCTCGGTAAAGTCGCCCTTGACGTAAGTGTACAGTCCAAGGTGGCTGGAGAAATTCTCCGGTTTTATATTGTGGTGCTTTTGCAAAATTTCGGCTAAATACTCGCGATAGACGTGATCGTCAAAATCCCGGCGGGAAAAAGCCACGATCTTAAAATGCTCCGGCAATTTGCCTTTTTGCTGAAGATGAAAAAGCGCCGGGGCGAGTTTCTTTCGCATTAAATCCCCCGTGGCGCCGAAAATCACCAGAATGGTGGGAATATTACTCATATTCATAAACTACAGACCGAAGGCCTCTTTGATTCTTCTCCTGATTTCTTCTAAAGGCATAGGACCGCGTTTGTGTTGTATTATAAATCCTTCCTTATCCACAAAAATGGTCTCGGGCATAGAGAACCCGCCGATGGACTTATAAAAAGAATCAGCCGGATCAAGCAAGAGAACCAGCCGCCCCGTAACTCCGACTTGGCCGGAAAATCTTTGGGCTGCTTGCAATGTCTCCGCCCTATTTATAAGGACAAAAGTGATTTGATCGCCAATTTCCTCCTGCGCAGAAGCAAAAACCGGCAACTCCTCAACGCAGAAAGGACACCAAGAGGCCCAAGTATTTACCACCATGGGTCGGCCGCGAAAATCCGCCAACTTAATCTCTTGCCCTTCGTAATCCCGGAAGAATAAATCCGGCAAGGGAATACGATTATCGCCCCCGGGGGCCTCCGTATCATTCCCTGCCAAGAAAAACCATCCTAGCCCCGCGGCTATTATAAGCACTGCGGCCGGAAAGATAATTTTTTTTGAACCCAGCATTTACTTAATCCCCAGCGCTTCTTTCAGTTTTGGCTGGTCAAAGCCGACGATGGTCTGCCCGTCCACCTCAATCACGGGCACGCCCATCTGTCCTGACTTTTGAATCATTTCATCCCGCGCTTGGGCATCAGTCGCCACGTTTTTCTCTTCGTACTGCACGTTGTTTTGCGCAAAAAACTCTTTTGCCATTTTGCAGTAGACGCAAGACGGAGTAGTGTATATTTTTACTTGGGCCATATTATTGTCTTTTATTTGTTATCAGTATCCGCTTTTCTCAATTCTTCCTCAATCACCGCTTCAAATTGGGCAAAAGGCACGGCTCCCGGGATAAGACGGCCGTTGATAAAAGTCCCGGGAGTGCCCAGTATTCCGGCAAGCTCCCCGTCGCGAAAGTCCTTCTGCACTTCCTCAAGATATTTGTCCGAATCAAGACACTGATCAAATTGGACCCCATCCTCCAAACCGATTTCCCGCGCCCACAACTTTACATCGGCAACCGTATAATCAAAAACGGTGCCTCCCCCCCTCTTTTCTTGCTCTTCAAAAATTTTGTCATGCATCTGCCAGAATTTTCCTTGTTCATCAGCGCACTCTCCGGCCTCGGCGTATTTTTGCGCCATCTCGTGGATGGAAGAAAGCGGGAAGTCGCGATACACAAAACGAACTTTTCCGGTCTTGATGTATTTTTCTTCTATGCCGGGAAGAACCTCGCGGAAAAGTTTGCGGCAGAAAGGACATTGAAAGTCGCTGAACTCAACCAAAGTAACGGGAGCATCCGGACTTCCGAGAAACGGATCATCATCGGCCAGATCCCCAATTTCCGGCTTGCCGTAAGCCAGCGGATTTGTTCCCCGGTCAAGCTCAACCGTGTTCTTAGATCCTGGCGCCGTGGAAGAATTGCTGTAGATCACTGCGCCGGCGATTAAAATACCGGCAAGCAAAATCGCGCCGGGCACAATAAATGGACCTGGAGAGTTTTCGGCTGCTTTGGTTTCCTCCATGTTTATGGTTGCCTTTTTATGATAGCGGAGTTATCTCCCGGATGTCAAACGCAAATCCCGTAAGCTTCTGTCTATAATCCCCAACGGGAGTTTGGGTTTCAATCAATTTGGTAAGATGGGGCTTGTCTTGGAAGCGGTTGATGAGCGCTGCTCCCGCGATAACTCCGTCTTTAAGAAAAATTCTCTCATACTGGTCGTTAAGTTCATCAATCCGAACTATTGTATCCATATCCGGAGCATACTCTCCCAAGACGGTGATTTGTAAACCAAGATTGGTAATGGAATATGCGGAAACATTGCGATAGGGTTCACGGCTACCCGCCATATTCAGGCCCGCTTTCATGCCTTGCAAAAAACCGTTAGTCCAATTTCCGGCCGCTCGGAACTTTCCCGCAACCGTGTCAAAGAATTCGGCCACATCGCCGGCGGCGTACACATCCTCTACATTTGTTTCCAAAAATTCATTAGTGCGGATGCCAACCTGCCCCAGTTCTATGCCGGACCCGGACAGAAAATCAGTATTGCGCTGAATTCCCACAGCCGCTCCCAAAACATCGCAGGAAATCTCCCGTAATCTTGCCGTTCCAACCAAAAGCTCTCCTTCCCTGACTCTGATATCTCTTACCGAGTCCTGAAAATAACTTTCTATGCCATTACGGGCGAAATTGTTGCGGATGATCTCTCCTCCCAATGGATCAAGAAATTTAGCAAAATAGTGGGTGTCGTGAGTCAAAATCGCAGGATGGAGATTCTGTAAAGAAAATATCTCTAGAAATTCTAAGCCGATGAAAGAAGAGCCGACCACTACCGGATGACGCAATGAAGGGAGAATTGCCATGATCCGGTCGGCATCGTCCAGGGTTTGCATCCGTAAGATTAATTTTTGGTATTTTTCCTCTCCCCATGGCTTTACCTTGCCTCCGGAAGCAAGAAGAAGTTTTTGAAAACGAAAAGAAAGACCGCTTTCTAAGGATATAAACTTTTGCTTTGTGTCCACAAAAACCACCCTC
>CAYIFD010000047.1:0-5337 GCA_964362595.1 uncultured Candidatus Saccharibacteria bacterium | reverse complement strand
GTTATTAAAGGCAGGTGATTTTCAAGCACCGTAATCTCACCCATCGCGGTTTTGGCGATAATTTTCTCAACGGTGCCCAGAAAAAGAGTGTTTTGGATAGTATAAACGGATAATTTCATAAGTTTTGGGCCACTTCCTCTATTCCCCCTTTCAAATAAAATGCTTCCTCCGGTTTATTATCATGTTTTCCATCCAAAATTTCTTTGAACCCCTTGACGGTATCTTCCATCCTCACGAACTTTCCCGCCCGGCCGGTAAATGTCTCGGCCACAAAGAAGGGCTGGGACAAAAAGCGTTGAATTTTACGGGCTCGAGCCACGGTTAACTTGTCTTCTTCAGAAAGCTCCTCCATTCCCAAGATGTTGATTATGTCTTGGAGTTCAGAATATCTTTGCAGGGTTCTCTGCACTTCTCGCGCCGCCTGATAATGACCTTCTCCCACAATTTTAGGATCCAGGGCCGAGGATGCGGAAGCCAGAGGATCAACTGCCGGATAAATACCAAGCTCGGTTAGGGAGCGGGAAAGCACGATAGTGGAATCCAGGTGGCTAAAGGTAGTGGCCGGCGCCGGATCGGTGATATCATCAGCCGGTACATAAATTGCCTGCACGGAAGTAATGGATCCTTTTTTAGTGGAGGTAATGCGCTCCTGCAGCTCGCCCATTTCTGTGGCCAGCGTCGGTTGGTATCCCACGGCCGAGGGCATGCGGCCGAGCAAAGCCGATACTTCGGAGCCTGCCTGGGAAAAACGAAAAATATTGTCAATAAAAAGCAAAACATTCTTTGATTCTTCATCCCGGAAATATTCTGCCATAGTTAGAGCGCTTAAAGCAACGCGTAATCGCGCTCCCGGCACTTCGTTCATTTGTCCGAAAACCAAGGCGGTTTTGTTGATGACTCCGGATTCCTGCATTTCTCGGTAAAGATCATTTCCCTCGCGAGTTCTCTCCCCTACTCCGGCAAAAATGGAAGCGCCGCCGGATTCTTCCGCCACATTGCGGATTAATTCCATTAAAAGCACGGTTTTGCCCACACCCGCTCCTCCAAAAAGTCCAACTTTTCCTCCGCGGACGAAAGGGGCAAGCAAGTCAATGACCTTAATCCCGGTTTCAAAAACCTCGGTTTTGGTTGACTGCGCGGTAAAAGGGGGCGCCGCACGATGTATAGGCCAGCGCTTGCCAAAATTTGCATCATCAGGACGATCAATTGGATTACCAAGAACGTTAAAAAGTCGTCCAAGCACCTCTTTGCCAACGGGAACCGAAATCGGCGCACCGGTGTTTTCCACTTCCATATCACGCCTCAAGCCGTCGGTTGATGAAAGCGCAACTGCTCGCACCCGATTTGAGCCAAGATGCCTTGCTACCTCCAGCACCACCTCTCTTTCTTTATCTTTGATTTTAAGGGCATGATAAATTTCCGGAATTCCTTCTTCGGAAAATTCCGCATCCACAACCGGGCCGATAATTTGTACAATTTTACCTTTCATAATCCTTATTGTTCTAATGCTTCTTTTCCCGCGGTTATCTCCGCTAACTCCCCGGTAATTCCCGCCTGCCTGGCTTTGTTGAAAACCAGGGTCAGATCGGATATCAGCTCATTGGCATTATCCGAAGCGTTTTTCATGGCCACCATCCTGGCCGAATGCTCGGAGGCGTTGGACTCTAGAATTAATTGGTGGATATGCATGCGTATAAGCTGGGGCACCAGAGCGGTTAAAATTTCTGACGCAAAGGGCTCAAATTTATATTCGTAGCTATATATATCCCTGATTCTGGGCTTGCCTTCCAGGGCGGCGAATTTTCCGTACTCGGGCAGGATGGAAATTACGGCCTCGCGAATTCCTTCTTCACTTACCGGCAAAATTTTTTTTACTGCGGCAACCTGGCGCAAAGTTGTCCGGAAGTTTGTATAGATCGCCTCTACTTCGTCAAAGTCGCCACGGAGGAACCCTTCCATAACCGTATTGGCCACCGGTAGGGTTTCTTGCAGGCCGGAGTAATCTCCAAACCCCCAGAAGCTCTTTAAGATTGAAATATTCCTTCTCTCAAAATACTCTTTTGCTTTTTTTCCTACGGTGATAAGTGCCGTGTCGTTCTGCCGTCTCACCAGCGCCTCCGCCTTGCGTAAAACATTGGCGTTGAAAGCGCCGGCCAGTCCCTTGTCAGAAGTTACAACAAGCAGAGCGGATTTCTTTACGACGCGTTTTTGCAGCAACGGCGGAAGAACCGGGGTGCGAGCGAGAAGGTTTTTAAGCATTTCCAGCGAAGCCACCGCGTAGGGCCTGGCCGATAGCGCAAACCCTTGGGCTTTCCGCATCTTGGTGGCGGATACCACCTCCATTGCCTTGGTGATTTGGGCGGTGTTTTTGACCGACTTTATTCTTTGTTTGATGACTTTGGTGGAAGGCATTCTGTCCTTTAAAACTCTAAGTTCTAAACTTGTTTGTGATTTTGTAGTTTCCTAAACTCCTCTATACTCTTCTTTAATTTCTCCTCCGTTTCAACCGAAAGTTCGCCGGATTCCCGGATTTTATCAAACACCGCGTTTTTGTGCAGCTTCTCCAAATAATTTAACAGTTTTTCCGCGACATTCTTGATCTCTGCGGCCGGTATATTATCAAGATAGCCGTTGGTTCCGGCATAAATTAAAACAACCTGTTTTTCAAATGGCTCCGGCTGCAGTTCCGGCTGCTTGAGGATCTCAACAAGCACCCGGCCTCGCTCCAGACGTTTGCGGGTTGATTCATCCAATTCAGAAGCAAATTGCGCAAAAGCGGCCAACTCTCGGAATTGCGCGAGTTCCAGACGCAGACGTCCCGCCACTTTTTTCATGGCTTTGGTTTGGGCCGCCGACCCCACCCGAGACACGGAAAGCCCCACATTTACGGCCGGCCGCACACCCTGAAAGAAAAGTTCCGGCTCCAGGTAAATTTGTCCGTCCGTAATTGAGATGACATTGGTGGGAATATAGGCGGAAACATCGCCGAGTTGGGTTTCAATTATAGGCAAGGCGGTAAGCGATCCTCCGCCGTTTTCTTTGTTAAGTTTTGCGGCCCGTTCCTGGAGGCGGGAATGCAGATAGAAAATGTCCCCGGGATATGCCTCCCGTCCGGGAGGACGGCGCAGAAGCAGGGAAAGCTCCCGATAGGCCCAGGCGTGTTTGGAAAGATCATCATAGATCACCAGGGCGTCTTTTCCTTGATGCATGAAGTACTCACCAATGGCCGTCGCGCTGTAAGGGGCTAAGTACCAAAGCGAGGCGGGAAGAGAAGCCGGAGCGGATACTACTATTGTGTAATCCATGGCTCCATGCTCCTTGAGGGTTGCGACAATCTTGGCAACTTTTGATTCTTTTTGACCGATGGCGACATAAATGCATACTGGGGTTTGGTAGCGCTTTTCCCTGCCCTGATTGATAATCGTGTCCACCACTATGGAGGTCTTTCCAATTTGACGGTCGCCGATAATAAGCTCACGCTGTCCCCGGCCAATAGGAATCATGGCATCAATGGCCTTCCAGCCGGTATGCAGCGGCGTATTAACCGGTTCGCGCATGGTTACTAAAGGCGCAGCGCGCTCCACCGGATAGCGCACTTACTTCTTTTCATTTTTTCCGCCAGCGGCGGGCCCGCCTTGGATGGGGAAAATGGGCCCGCGGCCGTCAACCGGATTTCCTAGGGGGTCAATGACTCGGCCGATCAACTCCTCTCCGGCCCGGATAGACATCACCCGCCCCGTGGGCTTAACCGTATCACCCTCTTTTACTTTCAAATAATCGCCAAGAATAATTGCGCCAACCGTATCTTCCTCCAGGTTAAAGGCGATACCGGTGATAGTTTCTCCGCCGCTGGCGGAAAACTCCAGCATCTCTCCTGATGCGGCCTCGCCAAGACCGTAAATTTTAGCAATGCCGTCTCCGATCTCAAGCACCCGGCCTATTTTCTCGGCTCGGATGTCTCTTTTAAATCCTTCAATTTCCCGTTTTAGATTTTCTACGATAAGGTCTTTCATCCCGTTAGAAATTTTGGCTAGTTTTTACTAAATTAGCATCTCTCACCATCTATTGCTCACTTTTAATTCCCGTAAGAGAGCGAGCCTTATCTCTAACGGGATTCATGGTCCGTCAGCAACATTGATTAGCATTTCATTCGTAGATTAGTGTTATATCTGCGAAGCAACTTAAAGCCCTTCCTCTTTTAATTTCTCCATAAGCTCTTTCACCCGCCGGCTGGCTTTTCTGGGGATTTCTATTTTTACTTCAATCAGCAGATCCCCGCGGCCGTAACCGGAAGCGCTGAACGCCCCTCTACCCCGGACTTTAAGCACATCTCCGGGCTGGGTTCCCTCCGGAACTTTTATCTTTATCACTCCATCCAATGTTTCTATTTCTGCCGTATTTCCAAGGATTGCGTCAGACAAGGAAACAGGAAGCTGCATGACAATATCGTCTCCTTGACGGCGAAAAACCTTATGAGGTGTGACTTGGATTTTTATATAAAGATCGCCTGGCGCGCCTCCATAAAGCGAGGCCTCGCCTTTGCCGGTCATCTTCAGTACTTCTCCGTCCCTAACGGCGCGCGGAATAAATATTTCTATCCGCTCGGTGGCTTGTGCCGTTCCCCGGCCGCGGCAATCAGTGCAGAGTATATCGGGGCGCTTTCCGGTTCCGCCGCAGTCCGAACATGTAGCTACTTGGGTAAAGGAACCAAGAAAAGTGCGTTGGGTTTTTTGCACATTTCCGCGGCCTTGGCAGGAAGGGCAAATTTTTTGTTTTGCGCCTGGCTGGCCGCCAGACCCTTGGCAGCGCTGGCAGTGAGCCAGCTTATTTACCTCAAACCCTCGTTTACCGCCGAAAATTGCCTCCTCAAAAGAGATACTAATATCAAGCCGTAAGTCCTTTCCTTTACGCCCTCGGCTCGGCCGCGTCCTGCCGCTTGAGCCAATACCCATACCACCAAAGAAGTCCTCAAAGACCTCCGTAAAATCAAAGTCCCCGGGCGTCTCACCTCCGAAATCAAAGCGAAATCCGCCCGGCCATTCAAAGCCGCCTTGCTGAAATCCTCCTTGAAAGCCGGATCCTTCAAATACCTGACCAAACTGGTCGTACTGGGTCCGCTTACGGTCATCCGCGAGCACTTGGTAGGCCTCATTTACCTCCTTAAAGCGCGCCTCATCCCCGCCTTTATCCGGGTGGTATTTATGCGCCAGCGCCCGATAGGCCTTTTTTATTTCCTCTTTAGCGGCATTGCGCGCAACGCCGAGGATTTTATAATAATCTTTTGCCATAGTTTCCGAAAATTTAGAGCTTCAGCGAATAAATTTTCGCTGAAACCAT
>CAYIFD010000046.1:0-5355 GCA_964362595.1 uncultured Candidatus Saccharibacteria bacterium | reverse complement strand
CGCTGTCTATGCGTTTTCCAAAGAAATTATTGAAAAGGGATTAGCGGACAAACACTGGGTGTTTGACGGGGCGCCACGATCGCTTAGGCAGGCCGAACTAATTGATGATCTTGTTTTCTGGCACAATCGTCCTCCGCCTTTGGCAATTTACATTCAGGTTGGAGAAAAAGAAGCAACTCAACGACTTCTCTTGCGCTCAAGGAGTGATGACCGCCGCCGCTCCATAAAAAATCGCATGCGTTTCTTTTCCGAACATGTTTTGCCGATGATTCGCCATTACCAAAGGCATGGACGACTTCTTAAAGTAAGCGGAGAACAGCAGATAGAAAAAGTTAGGCGGGAGATTGATCGGATGTTGACTAAACGATTGGGAAAGCGCTGGCCCCGTTAGAGAACAACGTGGAAAGAAATAATGGCAATAACAAAGACCCCTGAAGAAATACAAATATTGCGAGAGGGAGGAAAACGGTTGGCCGAAATCCTTGCTAAAGTGGTGAGGGAGGCCAAACCCGGAGTATCCACACTTGCTTTAGACAGGACCGGAGAGGGCCTGATTTTTGCTTCTGGTGGTACACCCTCCTTCAAGGGATATCGGAGCAAAGGGGACAGGGCGCCTTATCCCTGCTCTCTTTGTATTTCGGTAAATGATGAGGTAGTGCATGCGCTTCCCAGAGAGAATAGAATTTTACAGGAAGGAGATGTGGTAGGAATTGATATCGGGATGAAGTGGCCTAGTAAAAACGGTCTTTACACGGATATGGCGGTAACCGTTGGCATTGGTAAAATATCTGCCGGGGCAGAACGGTTGCTGCGGGTAACTAAGAAAGCGCTGGATATAGGAATCAAGGCGGTTTGTCCCGGAGCTAGAATCGGCGATATTGGCAGTGCCGTGCAGAAAGTACTGGAACGAGACCATTTGGGCGTTGTCCGGGACCTCGCCGGACACGGAGTAGGGCATGAAGTGCATGAAGAACCGCTTATCCCAAACTTTGGTCGTCCAGGAACCGGGATGGAAATTAAAGCGGGAATGGTACTGGCGATTGAACCTATGGCCACTCTGGGAAACGCCAAGGTTGAACTGGATAAAGATGGCTGGACATTTCGAACGGCGGACAGAGGACTGGCTGCCCATTTTGAACATACGGTGGTGGTTACGGAGAATGGAGCAGAAGTTCTCACGGTGGTATAATTAAAATCAACGAATTTTGATGATTATGAGGTATATGGGAATTGACCACGGTGATCATAGAATGGGAATTGCCGTGTCTGACGCCGGCGGAACTATTGCTTTCCCCAAAAAAGTTATATTAAAAAGTCCGGGAACATTCAAGGAAATCAGAGAATTTGCTGAAGCAGAGTCCGTTTCTAAAATCGTTATTGGTCTGCCGCTTGGATCGGATGGCGGGGATACCGAGCAGGCGCGGCAGGTGAGGGAATTTGCTCAAGCGCTTCATCGGGAAATCATGCTGCCGGTAGAATTTGAAAATGAGTTATTGACGACTCATTTGGTGGAAAAAGCCGGCATCAAAAGAGAACATGCCGATGCCGCCGCGGCCGCACTTATTTTGCAGTCATATCTCGACAGAAAATCCCAAGTCCCAAATCGCAAATCCCAAACAAATTCCAATGATTAAAATTCAAATGATCAAAACTTTAGAATTTGGAATTTTGGTTTTGTTTGTAATTTGATGCTTGTGATTTGTAATTTATGTATCTAAGCTGGATCATCCCAACCTATAGAGAAGAGAAGCGCATTGAAAAAACAATTCGGGAAGTGGACGGGTATCTGCGCGCTAAAAATTTCCCCGGAGGATATGAGATAATTGTAGTAGATTCTTCTTCTCCGGACCGGACCGCGGAGATAGTTCTGCGCCTGAAGAACGAATTTCCCGCTCTGCTCCTGTTGCGCGTGGAAAATAAAGGCAAAGGATGGGGAGTAAAACAGGGTATGCTTCACGCTCGGGGAGATATTCGTCTTTTTGCAGATGCGGACAATTCCACTCCTCCTCAATATTTTGACGGCCTGCCGCCCATGTTCAATCAGGGCTGTGATATTGTTATATCTTCCAGAGACGAGAAAGACGCGCCCGGCGCCTCCCGAGATGTGAAAGAACCGATGCTTCGGGAAATCATGGGTAATGGGGGAAATTTAATCATACAAATTTTTGGCGGTGTCTGGGGAATTTGGGATACCCAGAACGGCTTTAAGGCTCTTACCGCCAAGGCCGCTCAAGATATCTTCCCTCGTTTGCTTATGGACGGGTTTTCTTTTGACATTGAAATGCTGACTCTGGCCAGGAAATTCGGGTTTAACATCGGCATTATACCCGTAAAGTGGAGGTTTGACCCCGACAGCAAAGTGACTTTGGCCGATTATATACGGGTGCTTACGGATGTTTTTAAAATTCGCTGGAATTTAATTACAAATAAGTATAGAATGGAGAAGTGAAATCAATCTCTGAACTTCGCCAAGATATCGTCTCCGGCGATTGGGTGGTTGTTGCCACCGGCCGCGCCCTGCGGCCCAATGACTTTTCCAAAAAACAAGAATCTCGTCTAATGCAGTCCAAAAAGGACTGTCCTTTTGAGACCCTGCACAAACACGTGCTGGTGACCTATGCCCTGGACGGCGGAAAAGGAAAAGAAAATTGGTGGGTGGAAGTGGTCCCCAATAAATATCCGGCCTTTGGCAAGGGGGACTGCGTGATTACGCGTCAAAGCGGGCCTTATCTCTTGAGGGACGGGGTGGGATTTCACGAGGTGGTGGTAACCCGCGACCATACCCGGTCTTTGGCTCTTATGAATGACGAAGAAGCGGAACTGGTCGTTCGCGTCTACCAGGAGCGATATCTTGCTCTAAAAGAGGAGGGCTGCGTGGAATATATCGCTATATTTCATAACCACGGCCCCAAGTCCGGAGCCACAATCACTCATCCGCATTCGCAAATTATTACTCTGCCGGTAATTCCTCCAGATCTGTCCAGAAGTTTGAAAGGATCCTCCCGCTTTTTCCATAAACGTCAAGGATGTGTTAGTTGTCTGGTGCTGAAGCACGAGCTGAAGGCCAAAGAACGAGTGGTTTATGAAAATTTGCTTTTTGCCGTGTTGGCCCCATTTGCTTCCAAGACCGCTTTTGAGCTCCGGATCTTTCCCAAACGTCATGCGATTCACTTTGAAGAAATGGATTCCGGGACCAGATTTGCCTTCGCCAATGCTTTGCGAACGGCTCTTGGCAAGCTTTTCTACGGCATCAAGGATCCTGACTATAATTTCTTTCTCCACACCGCGCCTGTCCGTGACGGCAAAGAATTTCATCATTACCATTGGCATTTGGAGATCTTGCCCAAAACCGCCATTTGGGCGGGGTTTGAAATAGGGACCGGGATAGAAATTTCAACCATTTCGCCGGAGAAGGCGGCAGGGTTTTTAAGAAAGATAAAAGTATAAAATCGACGAAGTTTGATGACTTATGAAGCCGCTAATTATAGCTAATTGGAAGTGCAATCCGGATTCTCCCCGTCGGGCAGTTCTTCTCGCTCAAAAAATAGAGCGGGCAATTGGCCGCGCCAGAAATGTAGAAGTAGTTATCGCTCCGCCGTACCCGTTTCTTGTTCAAGTGAGAAGAGTTCTTAAAAAAGTGAAACTCGGGGCGCAGAATGTGTTTTGGGAGGACTTAGGACCTTACACCGGGGAGGTCTCTTGGCGTCAGTTAAAACATTTAGGGGTGCAATATGTCATCATCGGGCATTCGGAACGTAGGCGCTACTTGGAGGAGACCGATGAGATGATAAACAAAAAGGTCTTAGCAACTCTGGATCATGGTCTTATTCCAGTGCTTTGCGTAGGGGAATGGGAGCGAAGCGGAAATGAAATTCCTGCTGTTGTTGGGGAACAGCTAAAAAGAGCTCTTAAGAGAGTAGAGCCGTCCAGAATAAAAAATCTGGTGGTTGCTTACGAACCGGTCTGGGCCATAAGCACAAATCCGGGCGCTCGTGCCGACACTCCCGATAGCGCTTTCCGCGCCCTTGTCTACCTTCGCCGTTTGCTTGCTTCTCTTTGTTCCAGACGCGCGGCTGAAGCAGTCAGGATAATTTATGGCGGTTCCGTAAACGCCCAAAATATTTATCCTTTCTTGAAAGAAGGAAAAATGCAAGGGGCTTTAGTTGGAGGGGCAAGTTTATTTCCCCAAGAGTTTGCTAAAATTGTGGTCAGGGCCTCCGACACTTAACTTGTTATCTATACTTTTCTGTTTTTACGTCGCATTCTACTTCCGACAGCGATCGCTGTCGGAAGTAGAAAGATAAACTTATTAAAAAGTTCACGATTGTCTACCGAAGTAGTTATCGTTCCTGGCTTTCCAATTTTAGCATTTAGGGAGTATAATGGAAAAAGTGAAGATACGATCTCTCCGACAAGCCCCTTTAAGGAAAGGAACGCGCGTCTTGGTGCGCG
This sequence comes from uncultured Candidatus Saccharibacteria bacterium, assembly GCA_964362595.1. Classification (GTDB taxonomy): domain Bacteria; phylum Patescibacteriota; class Minisyncoccia; order Sungbacterales; family HO2-52-23; genus CAYPPK01. Next base: position 903 of record CAYIFD010000046.1, on the reverse strand, counting down.
CGGATTTTGATGTTTCGGTAAGAAAGGGAAGAATAATAAGCGACTACCGGATAAAAAAAATCTTGCCCACGCTTGCTGCTATCTTGAAGAAAGGCGGACTGGTTCGCCTGGTGAGCCATTTGGGAAGACCCGGAGGAAGGAAAAAAGCCGAGCTATCTATGCGGCCCGTGGCCAAACACTTGGCTCGTCTGCTAAAACAAAAAATTATATTTATTTCCGATCCTTTTGACAGAAAATTGCTGAAAAAATATTATGACTCGCCCCGAATCGTTTTTTTTGAGAATATTCGCTTCTGGCCGGGAGAAGAAAAAAACGATCGGCGTCTCGCCCGAGGTCTAGCCCGCTGGGGAGATATTTATGTAAATGAGTCCTTTGCCAGCTCACATCGCTCTCATGCCTCTATGGTTTCGCTTCCGCAAATACTGCCATCCTTTGCCGGTTTGCAGCTTCAAACCGAGCTGCGCTACCTCGGAGTTTTCCTGCGCCGCTCCCCGCGTCCTTTTGTGGCCGTGCTGGGAGGGATTAAGCTTGAGACAAAATTGCCGCTGGTGCGCAAGTTTCTTACGTATGCCGATCGGATACTTATCGGCGGCGCCATTGCCAATTCTATCTTCCGCGCCAAGGGGCTGAATACAGGCAAATCCCTAGTGGAGCCGTTTGTCGATCTGGAGATGCTGAAGAGCAGGAAAATCTTTCTTCCGTTTGATGTGGCCGTATCCCTGGCCGTGGAAACCCGCGGCCCCCGGCGGATAACCCCCTTGGGCGGAGTGCGGGAAAACGAGTATATCATTGATATCGGGCCGGAGAGTATTTCCAAATTTATCTCGCTTCTTAAAGGAGCGAAGGCAATTGTCTGGAACGGCCCTCTCGGCCATACTCCGTATTTTTCCGGAGGGACGTTGC
>CAYIFD010000045.1:0-5399 GCA_964362595.1 uncultured Candidatus Saccharibacteria bacterium | reverse complement strand
CTTGGGGCTCGCTTTTTATCTAAAATTGAAATTTTCATAAAAATTCTTTATTCTTTAGGTATTCGCTTTGCGAATTCTGAATTTATTCCGCCAAAGAAAAACTTGTGGTTCGAGGCTTCGACTGAGCTCAGCCGAAGTCCAAGCTCACCATCCTGAACGAAGTTGAAGGAAAATCGTCCCCCAGTAGCGGAAGGGGACATATTATTGACATACACATCTAAGGTGTGTATAATGGAATCATTATGACAAAAGTAATTACTCGAAAAAGGGTTAATATAACCCTCCCCAAGGACACCATCAATCTCATTGAGCGCGTGGCGGTAAAAGGAAACCGCAGCCGCTTTCTTGACGAAGCAGTACGTTTTTATGTGAGAGAAACAGGCAGGGCTAATCTGCGAAAATTACTCCGCGAAGGCGCAGCTAAAAGAGCCGAGAGAGATCTTAACCTCACTCGCGAATGGTTTCATCTTGAGCACGAAGCATGGCCAAGGGGAAAGAGAAGGTAACACCAAAACGAGGCGATTTATACCTCATAAATTTTGATCCTACTATGGGAGCCGAGATCAGGAAAACTCGTCCCGCTTTGGTATTGCAAAACGATATCGCCAATAGATACAGTCCAGTTACCATTGTAGCGGCCATAACTTCTCATGTTGACGAACCACTCTACCCTACTGAAATTCTTATCACGAGCAAAGAAACCGGCCTTACACAAGACTCCGCCGTCTTGCTCAATCAAGTTCGGACCATTGATAAGAAGCGTCTGATAAAATATCTTGGGGCTGTCAATAAAGAAACAATGGGCAAGGTTGATCGCGCGCTCGAGATCAGTCTTGGTATAGCGAAGATCTAACTATTGACAACTTTTTATCGACAGACCGTAACAGGAAAGCGATACAAGGACTTGGAGTTTGTCGCCCAGCAAAAAATCCAACAGAAATTGCGACCGGAATTAAACTGTTGTATAAGAAATTTCCTGACCTTCGCGATATACTTACGGTCAAGTGGATAATGACAAATGCATGGGGTTCCAAAATCTGGATTCTCAAACCAAGCTACATGAAGTATTGGAATGACGAACTTTACGGCGATAAAGAGACCGAAGAATTTAAATTTTAAACCCGACCCGAGTGACCCGACAGTTGGGAAATGGCAAAAATTGCGAAAGCCTTCGACGTTTCTATTGAGGATTTATTGAAATAAATTTATGAAAGATTTAATTTTTATTGCTGGTGCTCCAGGTGTTGGAAAATCATCAGTAGCGAGTGAGCTACAAAAGAAACTAGGAAGTCCTTGTTTTGAGTTTGGCTGGATTCCAGAATTTCGCCAGAAAGGAACCGAAACAATTCCCTATAAAGAGGAAGAAAGTATTGCTTTTGAAAATTTAGTTTTGGTTACGAAAAATTACGTAAAGCATAAATTTGGCAACATCATCGTTACCGATTTGCAAGATGAGAGGATACTTGAGCTTGACAATCACTTCGAAAATTACAACTACGCTCTTTTCACTTTGACGGTTAGCGATGATGAATTATTAAAATCGCGCATACTAAACGAGAGTCGTTCTAGCGGATATAGAGATTGGGAAGCTGGCCTAGAAATAAATAAAAAGATATTGGCTCGCAAACTACTACCGCATGAAGTAAGAATAGACACCGCAAATAAATCTATCTCTGTAATTATAGAAGAAATACAAAAACATGTATAAAGAAATAGATTCTGAAGATCAAAAACTTATTGATGCCGCCACTGATGTTATAAAGCGGAACTATCGAGAACCGAGACATACAGTCGGCTCCGCTATTTTGTGCGAGTCAGGTAAAGTTTATACCGGAGTAAATGTTGATTCTTGCGGGTATGGGCCATGTGCGGAACCAATAACTATTGGAGCGGCAATTAGTAATGGTGAACGAAGTTTTAAGAAAATAGTTGCCGTTGGTGGAGATGGTAAAGTAATGCCTCCGTGTGGTAATTGCCGCCAATTACTTCTCGATTACGCGCAGGATATTGAAGTTATGTTGCCGCATAACGGAAAAATAATGAAAACTACTATAAAAGAAATTTTGCCTGATTCGTATAGTAATTTCGAATAGAAGAATTCGCCGCCAAATAAAAACTTGTGGTTCGAGGCTTCGACTGAGCTCAGCCGAAATCCAAGCTCACCATCCTGAACGAAGTTGAAGGAAAATCGTCCCCTCCTACGCTAAAGCTACGGACGGGCATGCTTTCCGATCCGGTTCCCGCCTTCACTCAAGAGTTTCCGCCGCGCGTTTCTTTTCAACATATATAACCCTCCACCAGCGCTTGCCCTGCCTAAGTCCAACAATAATTCCTAAAAGCAAAAGTATTACAGAGCCGATGTGATGTATCATATACCACTGCCGCAATGTAAACAGTTTTTTTACTCATATCGCAACGCTTCAATCGGACTTTTTAGCGATGCTTGGCGAGCGGGGTAAAGTCCGAATACAAGCCCAACGAGTGCGGAAACGCTAAGACCGAGAACGATGATTGTGGAAATAAGAGCTATTGGTTTTTTTATGAAGCTGGGCACAGATTTGTGAGGATTATTGGGCATAATGGCGGGATTGAGCACTTCTTTTATAATAGTCGCGGCCCTTCTTTTTCGCAAAAGCCAATAAAAATGAGGACTGCACATAGAGATAGAATTGTTTCAATTAAACGGCTAATAATTCAACTACAAAAATAATGATGCTTGCAGCGGCGCTTACAATACAATACTCGCACAATTCTTCAAGAATAAAGGACTGAATGAAAAGCAGGACTATTGAGAAGAGAGCCGCCCCTCCGCCGATAATCAGAAGAAAAGTAAACAGAGGAAAAGATAGAATTGTTCCGGTACCAGTAAGAATGATTCCTGATAAGACCGCAACAAGTCCGTAATATCCCATCCCTAGAACTTCATTGGAGACGCCGAGTAGAGAACCGTATTTACTTCTCACCACTTTGTCGCAATCTTCCCCGATGATACAGACGAGTTTTTCGTTTCTCTTCTTTTTGTAGTAGATATACCAAGATACGGCGAATCCGCTAATTGCCAGCGGTAAGACCCAAACATTCATAATGGTTTATATGCCGAATATTACCCTATCAAGCCCTAAGGTTCCCGCTCCGAAGAAAAATAGAGCAATGGCGGCGGCAAGAATAATGAAATCAAACTCCCAGCCAGCTTTATCCCGCGGGGCAAACGGCACCTTTATCGTGCCGATTTTTAGCCCAATTGCTCCGATCATTATGATACCGAGGCCGATGGCGGCAAGTTGCGTGAGAAATCCAACAAGCACCGCAAGCCCCCCGAGAGGTTCAACGATAGAAAGGAACTTCATGAGCGAGATCATGCCAGCCGGCATCTGCTCGGATGGCTGCATTTTCCACATGGCCCATTTCTGCGTGCCATGAACGAGAAAGATGGCGCCCGCTGCAATGCGGAGAGCGAGAAGTCCCCAGTCGCCAAATTGATGAAGATTTGCGAAAAATTCCATAGGTTTATTTTGCCTGCCCCGTAGTGATGCAAAGCATCTACTTCGGGGATTTATTCTTTTTAATGATTTCGCGGATCACATTTAACCGACTTGAAAGATGCGATGCGAATTGCTCGACCTTAGAAAGTTTGGTGAGAGCAACCATATCGCACCCCATGCCAAACACAAGGAGTTTGTCTCCCTTTTTGATGTCCATTGACTCTCGGGCCTCTACGGGAATAACCACCTGACCCTTTTCGCCTATAGTGGTTGTCCCGAAGAACCGTTCGCCATTTTTCTTCTTTTTTTCCATAGAGTTAGTATAGATTATTTCTAATAAACACACAAGTAGGAAAAGTATGACCTTTACTATTGATGATGATACCTGGGTAAATAATGTCTGTCAAACTTTATTGACTAGTTGCCGATATTTATGTGATAGGTTATAATTAATAACGTTTATGGCCAACATTATTCCGTCGCTTAATATTCTCAAAAGAGAATCAAAACTTCGGCTTCTTTTTATTGCTCCGGAGGCGGCGCCCTTTATTAAGATTGGCGGATTGGGTGAAGTAATGCGTTCTTTGCCTGATGCTCTCCGGGCCTTGGGTCATGATGCCCGCGTTTTTCTCCCTAAGTATGCCACAATTGATCTTGAAAAATACAACCTACGTTTAGAGCTTGGGAGTTTGCGACCGGCGTCTTTTGAGGAAGAAGATCCACACGGCCTTTTTGTTTCCAATGTTTTGAGGTATGAGAACGATTCGGGCGAAACCGTTGCGTATTTTCTTGAAAATCTTGAGTATTACGAGAAACGGGCAAACGTTTACGGCTACACCGATGACGCCATAAGATGGGCGCTTCTTTCAAGAGCGGCTCTTGAATTTTTAAGACATTCATCCTGGCGGCCGGACGTGATTATCGCTTCCGATTGGCAAAGCGGCCTCGTCCCCAATTATTTCCATACCATCTACAAAAGAGATCCGAAGCTTTCGCCGATCGCCATTGTTTTTTCCATCCATAATCTTTCTTTTCAGGCAATGTTTGATCATCGTTTCGTATCGGAGATGGATTATGATTCTGGCAGGGAAGCGATCCCGCCCTTTAACGATCCGAGACTTTCGAAGCTTAATTTCATGAGACGGGGCATTATGCACGCCGATATAGTGAATACCGTTTCGCCTACATATGCGCAGGAGATTACCGAGCCCGAGTACGGTGAGGGATTACATGAGCTTTTGGGCGAAAGGCGATCAAGGCTTTTCGGCATTTTAAATGGCATCGATACCGATTTTTATAATCCCAAAACCGATCCCAATATTCAATTTCATTACGGCCTAAAAACGTTGGACCTGAAGACAAAAAACAAATCGGCTCTTCAGCAGAAATTTAATTTGCCGGTCCGTGATGATGTCCCGCTTTTTGGCATCGTTTCGCGGCTGACCGATCAAAAGGGATTTGGTTTGCTTATGGATGCGGGCGAACCGCTCCTGGAAAATTTTGACATGCAATTAGTGATTGTCGGTTCCGGTGAAGGACATTTTATGACTTTTTTTCAGGAACTTGCCAAAAAATATCCCCAAAAAGTCGCCGCTTACTTGGGTTATGATGAAGTTCTCGCCCACGCGATTTATGCCGGCGCCGACTCGGTTATTATTCCCTCGCGTTTTGAGCCCTCCGGTTTGACTCAAATGGAAGCGATGCGCTACGGCACGGTGCCGATTGTCCGCAAGACCGGCGGCTTAGCGGATAGTGTTGTAGATTATGATCCCGTGAGCAAAACCGGTACTGGTTTTGTTTTTGAAAAGTTTGACCATCGCGCTTTCTACGGCTCAATGGTAAGAGCCATTGAGACGTATCGTTATCCCGAATTTTGGCGCGATATTCAAAAACGAGCTATGAAAGCCGATTTTTCGT
>CAYIFD010000044.1:0-5433 GCA_964362595.1 uncultured Candidatus Saccharibacteria bacterium | reverse complement strand
ATGTAGCCGTGACTGGAGTTCAGACGTGTGCTCTTCCGATCTTCTCAATATTCTCCCGGCTCTTTCTCCGGTGATTCCACCCTGTCCTACCGCGACTTTCCCGTTCACTATTACCCATTCAATTCCGGCCGGGTAACGGAAAGGGTTTTTGTAGGTGGCGCGATCCTGAAAGAGTTGAGGATCAAATATAACCAAATCCGCAAAATTCTTTTTAGTAATAATGCCTCGGGCCTCAATCCCCAGACGCTCGGCCGGGAAAGAGGTTATTTTTCGGATTGCTTCCGGCATGGATATGTTAAGTTTTGGAGCCAACTTTCCAAGGAATCTTGGAAAGGACCCAAAAGACCGGGGGTGCACAAGATCTCCCAATTGCTGCGCGTCCTGGGACAACCCCAAACCGTCAGAGGAGATAATGGCGCCCTCGTCGCTCATTTCTAGTAGGGTGTTTTTCATGGAGACGGTGCGGCCGATAATTGCCACTCGTCCTTCATTGGCTCGTACGGTTTCAACCAAGGCCTCCTCGGGCGAGAATCCGCCTTCCTCCGCGACTTCCGCCAGAGTATGGCCTACAATTCCCTTGGTACGCGCCGAAGTGATCAGTATTTTATCGTAATGCAGGGTGTGCGCCTGCAGCGCCTGGATAATTTTTTTCCTCTCAATGGAGTCATCAATCCGGCGGAAAAGTTCATTGAATCCTCCTTGCCTCGCCCACCACGGGATCAGAAGGTATAGGAGCGATCCCGTGGTGCGGTAAGGCGAAACATCAAAAGAAATATCCAAGCCGGACGCTTTAGCGCGAGTAATAAGTTTAAGCGCTTTGGAAAGCGAAGGCCAGGCCTTTTTGCCGATGACCTTGAGATGACTGATTTCAATCGCTACTCCCGTTTCCCGGCCGATACGGATCGCCTCATTTACGCTTGCCAGTGTTTCCATGCCTTCGGAGCGAAGATGGATCTTTATTATCTTGCCGGTTCCGCGCAGAACTTTTGCTATTTCAATAATTTCTTCAGTGGAGGAAATTCGCTCATGGCCATACGCAAGCCCGAGTGAAAGCCCAAAAGCTCCTTCCTGGGCGCCTTGGCGCAGCAAGAATTTTACTTGTTCTCGTTCCTCTAAATTCAAAATTCTGGTTGCATCGCCGATTACTCCACGGCGCAAAGTCCCGTATCCCACCAAAGTTCCAAAGTTTACTCCCGGACGCAATCCTTCCAGGGTCTGCAGATACTCCTCTACGGTAGCCCAATTTATGTTGATTTCGGACGGATCAGCCCATTTCTTGATGGCATCAAGCGCAGAGCGAGAGGCAAGAGGCGCTAAAGATGCGCCGCAATTTCCGCCGATGATGGTAGTAACCCCCTGCATAACCAGCGACTCCTGCTTCGGATACTTGAAAAGAGTGAGATGCGTATCCGAGTGATTGGTAATATCAATAAACCCGGGGCTAACTATTTTCCCGTAAGCGTTGATAGTCACGGCCGCGGCAGCATGACCCAGGTCCCCTACGGCCGAAATTCGGTCTCCGTCAATACCAACATCTGCAAGAAGAGGCGGTTTTCCGGTCCCGTCAATCATTGTGCCGGATTTGATCAAGATATCGTAGGCCATATTTATACTATACCATAAAAAAACTCCAATAAGAAAAATTTCTCGCCGGGAAATTTTTGCGTGTCTCCGAAGAAATTACCTCCCGATGAGGGCTACGGCCATGCCAAGTATGGCGGCCACCACGCTAATTACCCAAAAACGCATGGTCACTTTATACGGCGGCCAGCCAATGGCTTCAAAATGGTGGTGGATGGGCGCGATCAAAAAGACCTTTTTGCCGCGGAATTTTTTGGAGGCAAATTGGATCACATCCGAGGCAACTTCAGCCATAAGTACAAAGCCGATGATGGGCAGTGCTACCACAGAGTCGGATAAAAACGCAACCACGGTAAGCGATGCAGTAAGCCCCAACATCCCCGACTCTCCCATGTAGAAGCGCGCCGGAGGAATGTTAAACCAAAGAAAAGCTAAAATCGTGCCAAGTATTACCGCCGCAAAAGCGGCCAGGTCAATCTGCCCGCGAAAAAAAGCAATGCCGGCGTACGCGGCAAAAATAGAGGCAAATACTCCGCCGGAAAGCCCGTCTATCCCGTCCACGATGCTGGAGGAGAACAAAAGAATCATGGTGCCGACAAAAAGCGGAATATACCAGCCGTTGATAAAAAGATCTCCCAATCCCGGCACATAAATCGTCTCCCAGCCGAGTTTATAATGAAACCACCAAGCGCCGGCTAGGGCAATCAAGAAGACGACAAAAAGCCGGTGCCGAAATTTTATCCCTCCGGCAATATATTTTTCCCTTTTGCCTATGGTCTGCGCCAGATCGTCAGCCAGGCCAAGAAGCGAGGCGGCCAGCAGGGTAAATAACGGCAGCCAGGTCTGGTTGCGCGAGAGAAAATTGGCTTTGTCCCAAAAAGAACTATCGGTGACTTGGGCGATTGTCCACAAAAGCAAAGCCACCACCACGGTGGTTACCCAAATAAGCATCCCGCCAAGGCGCGGCACTTTGGTTTCTCTATCTTTATGCAGGGCGGCAAAAAGCGGGGTCTTGGATCCGTCCGGGCTAAACTCCCGCACGTTTTTGCGCCAAAGCTGAAACTTGTATAAAAATTTAGTAAGTAGCGGAGTCCATAAAACCGCCGCGGCAAAAGCAAAGGCCGAAAGACCGAAAATTTTTATTACATTGGCTACATTGTTGATTTCGGATTCCATTTTCAACGAAGACGCGCTCGATGATCTCCCGTGCCGAACTAAGCTCTCCACCGTCACCGCCGTCAGAGCTTAGTTCGGCACGGATTCAAGCCACTGGATAATCTTCCTCCCGTCCCCAAAACGATCTTCCGACCCTAAGACCACTATTACCGCAATTTCTCCGGTTTTTAAAGGATAAAGGAGGATTAAAGTTCCTTTGGCTTCATCTGTAAAGCCGGTCTTTCCTCCCAGTATCGCGGGAAATTCCTTTAGCAAATCGTTGGTGTTTACGGCCGTATGGGCAACTCCCGCCAAGGAAATCACTTCAAGCTCGGTTTGGCGGGTCAATTCCCACAAGTCCCGATGCGCTCGCCAGATATATTCGGCCAGGCGCGCTAGATCCCGAGCCGAGGAGCGGTGGTCCTCAGTATCAAGCCCGGTGGGGTTGGCAAACCTGGAGTCATCCATACCCAAGGCCTTAGTTTTGATGTTCATTGTTTGCAGGAAAAGTTCCAACTGTTCCGCAGGCGTTATTCCTCCCAACCTCTTTCCAACTTCCTCCGCCAATGCCATAGTCGCGTCATTAGCTGAACTTGACAGGGCGAGAGTCAAAGTTGCCTCCAGTCGAAATCTTTCTCCATCTTTAGCCCTGCTTACTTTTTCCCCTACGGTCTTGGCGGTCTTGGAAATAGTGACAACCTGATCGTCGGAAAGATATTCTTTAACAACTACGGCCGTAAGGAGCTTGGTCAAACTGGCGGGAGGCAATGGTTTCCAATCTCTTCGTTTAAGCAGGGCCGGTTCTCTTCCCATTACCTTCACTAAAAAGGCATGCGCTCCTATCTCCGGCTCGGCGGGAACTTCCGAGACCTGGCTTCGGAAGATTACTTCGGTTGCCAAGGTTTGATCCACGGGGTTAGTCCCGGTGCCGCCGGTAACGGAAAGCAAGACCAAGCTGCTCGCAAAAAGCAAGACCAAGAGAAAAACAAGTTGGGAAGAGCGATTCATTGTTCCGTCGGCAATTCAATTTTATGCTCCCTGAATTCCTTAAATCCCGGCAACTCTTCGCTGGACCCCAGTCCCAAATGTTCCAAAAATTTGAAACTCACCCGGTATAAATACGAGCGCGCGTCTTTGGGGTTTTCAATCCGTTCAGTAAGCCCGCGCATAAGCAAATTGCGAAGGGTAAAAGAAGAATTTACGCCCCGGACATATTCTATATCCGCCCTGGTAAGCGGACCTTTGTAGGCAATAGCGGCAAGCGTCTCCAAGGATGCGCGGGAAAGCTCCTCCGAAAACTCGGCTTTCACCAGCTCCTCCACTTGGGCGGCATTTTCCGGATGAGATCCGAGCTGAAATTCTCCGTCCTTTTCCACCAAAGCAAGTCCCTTATCCTTATATTCCTCGCGTAATTTGCCAAGCGCCTCCAGAACCTCCTCCTTTTTGGCCTTGGCCGCTTTGGCAATTTTTTCGGCGCTGATCGGATCGCCGTAAACAAAGAGTATGGATTCTACTGTTGATTTTAGTTCCATGGTTATTACCTCCTATGAGATTTTTCTTATCTTTATGTCTGCAAACAGTTTTTTCTGGTCAAGATCAAGAAATTTTTGTTTGGCAAGCTCCAGAATGGCTAGAAAGCTTACAATAACTTCCACTTTTTCCTTGGCTCCCTTTACCAGTTCGGAGAAAGCGCGCTCCACAGTTTCGGACAAAAATAAGCGGATGTGAGAAATTTTCTCCTCCAGCGAAATGATTTTTTTGATCTTCTCCTCGGCCAGTTTTTCCAGTTTTGGCAGCGAGGCCAGGAAAGAGGCAAAGGCCTGGCGCAATATATCCGCCGCCATCCTCGGCGGCGGATAAAATACCGGTTCCATCCCGGCGAATGATTCGCGGGTAAAAATATGCCTGCCCCCTTCCGCTAGCTTCTTAAGCTCCCGAGCAAATCCGCGCATGCGCTGGTATTCAGCCAAGCGCTGTTCCAATTCTTCAATAGAGCCCTGCTCTTCTTCGTCAAGAGCCAGCGAGGGCAGGAGGGCTCTGGACTTGATCAGCATGAGTTGGGCCGCCACCACCAGAAACTCTCCCAATTCCACCGGATCAATTGCTCCGAGCCCCTTCACATAAGCAAGGTACTCGTCCGTAACCCTGGCTAAAGAAACTTCGGTGATGGAAAGTTTTTCCTTCTCTATCAGGTCAAGCAGCACTTCCAAAGGACCTTCAAATTTTTCTTGTTTTATAAAATACGGCACGTTTTTAAAAAAGGTCACTCTTTGATTTTTATATGAAGCTCTTTCAGTTGTTTTTCGCTAAGTTCAGAAGGCGCATTCATAAGGGGATCGCGGCCGTCCCCGGTTTTGGGAAAGGCAATCACTTCGCGAATATTGGGTTCGTTGGCAAGAATCATCACCAGCCGGTCCAGCCCGGGAGCCATACCCGCGTGGGGAGGAGCTCCGTATTCATATGCGTTTATTATGTGTCCAAATCTTTCCTCAATTTCCTGGGAAGTTAATCCCATTATTTCAAATACTTTGCGCTGCACCGCAGGATCTGATATCCGCACTCCGCCCGAGGCCAGCTCATAGCCGTTGCAAACCAAGTCATACTGCTGGGCGCGCAAGGATTCCAAATCTTCTCCCCGCATGAGTTTTTCCGTATGTTCCGGTTTAGGTGCGGAAAAAGGGTTGTGAAAGAAAGAAA
>CAYIFD010000043.1:0-5541 GCA_964362595.1 uncultured Candidatus Saccharibacteria bacterium | reverse complement strand
TGTCCGCCCACCAGGAATCGAACCTGGAACCTTCTCCTTAAAAGGGAGCTGCTCTACCAATTGAGCTATGGGCGGATGTTATTTGTCAGATTTTGGTTTTGGGGCCATTAAGCTGCGGGGGAAATACGGCTTTAATGATATTAACATAAAAACCGGGTCCGATCAACCCCAAGACGGACAGGTTGACGCCTGCCTCATTGATTTTGTATGCTAAGAACTAGCACATCCGGAGGCGAGCATGCCCGTGGACCCACTTTTACACATAGAGGATATTCAGGTATTTCCGGTTAGGTTGCCGGAACGAGTTTCTTCTTTGGACAACGCCAGAATAATTTTTCGGGATCTCGTGCTTACGGCTACCAAGCAGGGTGCCAAGATCATTGAAGTGACCATCCCGCGCGACTATGATATGGAGCGGGCCATGCGATTGCTGGGACTGCTGAACAGGACTCCCCAAAAATGCGTGGTGATTGTTCCCAGAGAGCAATGCAGTCCTGTCTTACAAGAGTTTGCCCAAAAGTACCATATAGAACTCAAAGTTCAACCGACTTAAAAAGTCGGTAATTTATCTCCTGGAGCAGCACTATGAGAAATAAAACCCGTGTCGCAATTTTATTCGGAGGCAGATCTGCCGAGCATGAGGTCTCTATACAATCGGCCAAAAATGTAGCCCGGGCTTTAGACAAAAATAAATACGAGCTCACGCTTATTGGTATTGATAAAAAGGGGAAGTGGTATCTTAATGAAGTTTCCCGATTTTTGCTTGAATCGCAAAACCCCCAGCTTTTGAAGCTTAATGAACCCAAAAGAGCAGTAGCGCTTGTCCAAAAAGATGCCCCGGGGCAGTTGGTGAGTCTTCACAACAACAGGCCAGCTGGAAAAGTTGATGTGGTTTTTCCTGTACTTCACGGACCCTATGGAGAGGACGGCACAGTACAAGGACTGCTGAAACTCATGGGCGTACCATTCGTGGGAGCCGGGGTCTTGGGCTCGGCCTTGGGCATGGATAAAGACGCCATGAAGCGGCTGCTGAACCAGGCCGGGATTCCGACCGCCCGATTTGTGGTTGCTCACGATCCGTCAGAAATAACTTTTGAAAAAGCTAAAAAAATCCTGGGGTTGCCGCTTTTCGTCAAACCGGCCAACCTGGGCTCATCGGTGGGCGTCCGTAAGGCGCGGAATAAAAAAGAATTCCGCCGCGCGGTTAAAGAAGCGTTTGGCTTTGACCGTAAGATTCTGATCGAAGAGTATGTCCAGGGCCGGGAGATTGAATGCTCGGTGCTGGGCAACGAAAATCCGATTGCTTCGCTTCCCGGCGAAGTAATCCCTCGTCATGAGTTCTATTCATACGACGCCAAGTATATTGACCCCGGGGGAGCGGAATTAAAAATTCCGGCAGATTTACCCAAGCCCATTATTAAAAAAGTGCAAAAGATGGCAGTCCAGGCCTTTAAGACACTCTGCTGTGAAGGCATGGCGCGGGTGGATTTTTTCCTCACCAAAAACAGCAAGCTTTTTGTGAATGAAATAAATACCATCCCTGGATTTACCTCCATCAGCATGTATCCCAAACTCTGGGAGGCGAGTGGAATATCTTATGCAGAATTAATTGATCGGCTTATCCAGCTTGCGCTGGAGAGGTATGGGAAAGAGAAAAAACTTCAAACCTCATATCAATAAGAGGGTGTTTTACTATTCCGAAAAGATATGCTATTCTTTCTGTAGCACTTAAAAGGAGTGAGTCATGGATATTATCCGGGGTGTACGTATAGTTGGAACAGGCAGCTATCTTCCTCCCAGAGAAGTAAGAAATGAAATTCTCTGTCGTTACCTTGGTAAGTCCCAGGAATGGGTAGAGAGATTCTTCGGCATCAAGTCACGGCGTTTTTCTTTCGATCCGGAGTCACGAAGTATGGATGGGAATGGCCATGATGGTGATTTGGCTTACGAGGCTGCCATACGAGCACTGGAGATGGCGGGCATGAGTCCTGAGGACCTTGATCTCATTATACGCATCACCTGCACACCAGAATACCTGCACTTCCCGGACTCGGCGTGCGTGTTGCACAAACGCCTCCAGGCGTCCCGGGACTGTGCCGCTTTTTCTCTTGATACAGGATGTGGAGGGCTTATCTATGCCCTGAATTTGGTCTATGGACTTATTCGAGGAAATGGAGTACAACGCGCACTTATTGTCCCTTCCAATACTTCCTCTCCTTTCCATGAGCGGTGGGATCCTGATGAACCTCAGCGCCAACTCTTAGAAGGGATCATTTTCGCAGATGGAGCAAGCGCTCTCGTGCTTGATGGGTCAGAAAGCAGCGAAAATGGGATTCTTTGCACATATTGGGGTGCTTGGCCACAAAACGATCCCATGTCCTATCCGGCAGGCGGATCGCGCCACCCAACTACGCGAGATAATTGGAAGGATCATGAGTATCGCCTGAACGCCAAGGCAGTGAAAGAAGATTCACCAGTCCATTTTCAGCTGTCGCTTGCACGGATCCTTGCAAAAGCAGGCCTTACTGTAGCAGATATTTCATGGTTCCTCTTTCATCAAGTGAACTATCGTATACTGGAACGGATAAGCCGAGATTACGGCATTCCATGGGAGCGGATGCTTGTGCACGCCGATCATTATGCTAATACTTCAGCTGCTTCAATTGGTATCTTACTAGATGAAGCGGTACGACAAGGGAAGATCAAGAAAAATGATCTACTTTTGATGGCAGCAGTTGGATCCGGTTGGCAGTATGGAGCCGCACTTATACGGTGGTGAGGGGAAAACCTACATTGTTCGGGCTCGAGACGCATAGTACAATAACATTACATGCGCCGAGCCCCATTTTGATTGTCTAAAATTAATCCCTTAACGTATTTGGGCCCCTGGCGCTTCTTTTTATGGATGTCCGTGACGCAATTTTGACCGCAGTAGTTGTTTTAAACCTCATCTTAGGGATACTTATTTTAGCCCAGAAAAACCGTGGCATTTCAAGCCGTTGGTATGCAGCAGCGGTATTTTTTGCCACATGTTGGGTCTTAAGTATTCTGGGTTTCCGTCTCGCTTCCTCGGCCGTTACAGCACGATTATGGATGCAGCTTGCTTATATTTTTGCGCTTCTTATAGGTGAGATGTTATTTTTTTTCTCATTTTCTTTTCCCGCTGAAGTTGGTCTCCAAAAGCGGTACCGTTTGGTATGGCATTTTCTTACCGGTGCCTTAATAGTCGGCATTTTAATTCCTCCTTTCTTTGTAAAAGAGGTTTTTTCAGCATTAAGTGGATACGAAGTATTGCTTGCTATTCCCGGGAAAATATTATTTGGAACATTTTTTTCTTTCTACTTTTTTGGAGCGGTAGGCGTACTATGGTATTATTTTCGTTCAAGTCATGACATACTGCGCACGCAATATATATACATTCTAAGTGGTATCTTGGGGGCAGGTATTTTTGGTGTTTTTTTTAACCTGATTCTTCCGTTTCTTGGGAATCATCGCTTAATTTGGCTGGGGCCCTCCTTCCTCTTCCTTATGGTTGCAGCTATTGCCTACGCGATTCTGAAGCATCATCTCTTTGAAATTAAAATTATTGCCACCGAAATGTTGGTTTTCTCGATTTGGATTTTCCTGTTCGTTCGGCTACTAACTGGTGAAGTGCTACGCCAGCAGGTCATTGACGGCATTCTTCTTGTCTTGGTTATTGCTTTCGGTACTTTCCTTATCCGAAGTGTGCTCGAAGAAGTCAAATCTCGTGAGCAAATCCAGGCATTGGCTGCTAATCTTTCAGCTGCCAATGAGGACCTCAAAAAACTGGATCAGGCCAAATCGGAGTTTGTGTCCATCGCCTCCCACCAGCTGCGGGCGCCGCTTACTGTGATCAAGGGTTATGTCTCGCTCGCTTTGGAAGGGACTTTGGGGCCGATTAGCGACCAAGCCAAAGACGCGTTCGGGAAAGTCGCGACCTCCACGAACCAGCTGGTGAAGTTGATAGGCGATCTCCTCAACCTCTCGCGGATTGAGGCAGGAAAAATCAAATACGAGTTCACGCAGGTAAATGTGGTGGAGACGCTCAAGGGGATTGTCGGAGAATTTCAGAATGTTGCCGCCAAGAAAGGAAAGAAGCTGGAGTTTGAAAGCACGGTTGACGCTTTTTTTCTTAAGCTGGATCCGGATAAAATTAGGGAAGTGTTTGTCAACCTGATTGACAACGGACTTAAGTACGCGAAAAGCAAGGTCGCAGTTTCTCTGGAAGGAGCATACACCGAAGAGCGGCAGGTATTGCGCCTGATAGTTCGCGACGACGGCCTTGGCATTGCTCCGCAAGATCTTGCTAAACTTTTCATTAAGTTCTCGCGAACCGACGAAGCGCAGAAAACCGACCCTAACGGCCTGGGAATCGGCCTCTATTTTGTAAAACGGGTGGTTGAAGACCACGGCGGGAAGGTGTGGGTGGAATCGGCGGGCTTGGAAAAAGGAAGCACATTTATTGTTGAATTGCCAATTCAAAAAAAATAGGTTTCGTGCTATAGTGTCTGCCATGCGAACTTTAACGAAAGATACTGTAAACAAAATAGGAGAGCAGATAACTCTGGTAGGCTGGGTGAATTCCCGCCGGGACCACGGGAGTATTATTTTTATTGATTTGCGGGATCGTTGGGGAATAGTACAGGTGGTATTCAGCCCTAAAAATAAAGAGGTATTGGAGGAAGCGAATAAACTTCGTTCGGAGTGGGTGGTGGCTGTTACCGGCATGGTGAAGGAACGTCCCAAAGGCATGGAAAATCCCGAGCTTCCGACGGGTAATGTTGAGGTTGAAGCAACCGGTTTAGAAATTTTAAATGAAGCAAAAACACCCCCTTTTCCGCTTGATACTGAAGGACACGATATTGAGGAGGAGCTTCGCCTAAAGTATCGTTATCTTGATTTAAGGCGAGCGCGCCTGCGCCAAAACCTGCTTTTGCGTCATAAAGTAACCTCGTTGGCACGAGATTACTTGAATGCCCGCGATTTCGTGGAGGTGGAAACACCGCTTCTTACCAAAACCTCCCCGGAAGGAGCCCGGGATTTTGTGGTGCCTTCCCGACTGCAGCCGGGAAAATTTTTCGCCCTGCCCCAAGCTCCCCAACAGTATAAACAGCTTCTCATGATCGCCGGCTTGGAGCGGTATTATCAGATCGCCAGAGCCATCCGCGATGAGGACCTTAGAGGAGATCGCCAGTTTGAGCATACGCAAATTGACCTGGAAATGTCTTTCGTAAAAGAAAGAGACGTTCTGGACTTAGTGGAGGGACTGATGGTGCATATTGCCGAAAGTTGCGGCAAAAAAGTATTCCAAAAACCGTTTCCGGTGTTTACTTACGAGGAGGCGATGAAAAAATTCGGGACGGACAAATTTGATCTCCGCCCCGATCCCAAAGACCCGAATTTGCTGGCTTTTGCCTGGGTAGTTGATTTTCCCTTGCTGGAATGGGACGAGCAGGAAAAGCGTTTTTCTTTCTTTCACAACCCTTTTTCCGCACCTAAACCGGAACATACGGAAAAACT
>CAYIFD010000042.1:4725-5627 GCA_964362595.1 uncultured Candidatus Saccharibacteria bacterium | reverse complement strand
GGTAGCCCCGACGCCCGGCATAGCCGGGGTCGGGGTCCCGACCTCCGACGAGCTCGTGCTGTCGGAGCGTCGGGACTCAACATCGCTATTCCATTAATAAATAATTAAAAAAAATAATGAAGTAGGCACTCCGACTTCGCTATCGAGAATGTCGGAGCGGTGAGCCACCCTATGGCATCAGTTTATATTTTGCAAAGCCAGCGAGACGGGAGATATTATATTGGCAGTACGAGTGACCTCACTGAACGACTGAAACATCATAAGGGCGGCTATACTCCTTCAACAAAAAGGTTGGGAAGAATAGATATAGTATTTTCTCAAGAATATCCCACCTTAAAGAAAGCAAGATTTATTGAACGGAAATTGAAGAAACTCAAGAGAAGGGACTATATTGAAAAAATCATCAAAGACGGGATTATAAAAATGGGTGCGTAGCTCAGCGGTTAGAGCATGCGACTTATAACTGGCAGGGAAGAGAAAATAAAAATGACGAAGGGCACATAGCTCAACGGTAGAGCGCTCGTCTTATACACGAGTGGTTCTAGGTTCGAATCCTAGTGTGCCCATTTTTATTTTCGAAGCCCGAACCAGTTATATCGAGCGAAGCGAAGATATAAAGCTGGAGTCCATGGTTCAAATCCATGCACGCCCACCCCATATAAACACGCCACCCGGGTGGCGTGTTTATTTAGGGGCAGGTCTGTTGCTAGTTATTCTCTATGCACCGCCTCCTCCATCTCTTCCAGTCGCTGCTTGAGTTCCGGGAAGCGCCGTAGAGTCGGATCTTGATTTAGAATCTGGGCGGCCTCGTGGCGCACCTCCCGCACCAACCTAGCATCAGTAAAAGCCGCCAAGACGTTTGGAGACACTCCCCATTGGCGCGTGCCGAAAAAATCTCCGGG
>CAYIFD010000042.1:3067-4715 GCA_964362595.1 uncultured Candidatus Saccharibacteria bacterium | reverse complement strand
CGTTTGGTCTTTTTTAATAAGCTCTATTGCTTCGGTACGTACCGCGCGAACTAGCTTCGTGTCGCCCAATGCATTAATCACTTCACTTGGCACTCCCCACTGTTTTATGCCAAAAATATCTCCGGGCCCCCGAATTTCAAGATCTTTTTCCGCCAGTTCAAATCCGTTTTTGGCCTCAACCACCGCCCGCAGACGTTTGGCCGCCATCCCGTCCTCGGTGGAAAAAAGAAAACAATAGGATTGTTCCGCTCCTCGGCCTACTCGGCCGCGGAATTGGTGCAGTTGGGCTAAACCAAAACGTTCTGCGCCTTCAATCATCATAATGGCGGCATTCGCCACATCCACCCCAACTTCAACGACGGAAGTGGAGACCAAAATATCAAACTCTTTATTTCTAAATTTGCGCATCACCGCTTCTTTTTCCTTGGACTTCATCTTCCCGTGAAGCATAGCCACTCTTAAATCTTTAAATATTTCTTCGGACAGTTTCTTATACTCCTCTTTTACACTCTTTACTTCCGTTAAAAGTAGTTTTTGTTGATTGAAAATCGGAAATTGGAAATTGGAAATTTCGTTATTTGCCTCTATGCGAGGGCAAATAACGAAGGCCTGCCTGCCTTTTTTAACTTCACTGCGGATAAATTCATACGCCTCGCCTCGCTTTCCCGGCTCCACGATTTTTGTGATGATTTCTTTGCGGGATTTGGGCATCTCATCCAATAAAGAAAGCTCCAGATCGCCGTAAATGGTAAGAGCGAGAGTGCGGGGAATGGGAGTTGCGCTCATAGATAAGAAGTGGGGAATACCATAATTCATACTTCCTAATTCATAATTCTTTAGTAATGCTGCCCGTTGCTGGACGCCGAACCGATGCTGCTCATCCACGATCACCAGCCCCAGATTTTGAAATTTAACTCGGTCCTGAATTAAAGCGTGAGTTCCTACCGCAATATCGGTATCCGGCCCGGTCTTTTTTTCCGCTCCGGTCATAAGGCCTATTTTTAAGCCGAACGGGTGTAGAATTTTCTGTAAGGTCTCATAATGCTGGCGGGCCAGAATCTCGGTTGGAGCCATAAACGCCACTCTGAATCCTGCCTTAACGGCAAGGAGAGAAACAACAGCGGCCACAACGGTTTTGCCGGATCCCACATCACCTTCCAGCAGTCGGTTCATTGGTCGGGGCTTGGCAAGATCCTGCACAATCTCCCAGATGGAACGGCGCTGCGAGCCAGTCAGCCCAAACGGAAGCGAGGCCACAAATGATTTTATAAGTTCAATACTTAAGGGCACCGGGGGAGCGCGATGTTGCTGCAGCTCCAAACGGTTTTTCAGGGCGCGAAGCTGGATTAACAGCATTTCCTCAAAATTCAACCTTCGGCGGGCCCGCGCTACTTCGGCCAAAGTGCGAGGAAAATGCAAAGAAAGCACGGCATCTTTAATTTCCGGAAGCTGGTATTTTCTCCTGGTTTCCGGAGGCAGGGGGTCTGTCAGCTCCTTTCGCAGTTCAATAAAATTTTTGATTAAAAAACGCAGCCAGCGAGAAGTTACTCCGCGGGTTTCGGGATAAACCGGAATTAAACCACCGGTATGGATCGCGCCGTTGAAGTCCGACTTCCCGCGGGAAGTCGGACTTCGTATATTATAGCTA
>CAYIFD010000042.1:0-3057 GCA_964362595.1 uncultured Candidatus Saccharibacteria bacterium | reverse complement strand
GAATTACACCCCCGGTTTGGGAGCGCGGGGTGGCCGCCCCCCGTCCCGGGGTCGGGGGGACTTCTATAAATTTTTTCATAGGCCGGATTCTGCAAATATTTTCCGCCGCCAGCTGGCGGACGGGCCATAGCGACTTTTCCGGACAAGCTCACCTGATCTCCGGCTCGCAGATTCCGCAACAAAAACGGTTGATTAAACCAAAGCGCTTTAATGGTTCCGCTCTCGTCCTTTACGGTCGCCTCTGTAAGCATCAAGTGCCTGCGGGCCGTGCGCCGATTGCTGACTTTTTGAATAACCCCTCGCACGGTTACCACTTCTCCAATTTCCACTGCCCGGATCGGCTTTAGGTTGGAAAAATCTTCATAGCGCGAAGGAAAGTGAAACAAAAGACCCCGGATGGTTTTTATGCCGAGCTTCTTTAAGGCAGGGATGATTTTCTTTGAAATTCTGGGCACCGATTCAACTGTGGTCGCAAGCGAAATCATATTCGTACTCTAGACATAAAATCCAAAAAATGAAAGAGATCCCCCCATTCTACTATTGAATGCGATCGCATTCAATAGTAGAATTTACATTTTAACCTGATTAAGTTAAAGAAAAAAAGGCCCCGTAGAAACGTTGTTTCTGACGGGGTAAGACCCTTAGGCCCTTATTTGTCTCATTTTATCTTTGACCACCTCCGAAATTCTCGGATCATAGTCCTTGTCCTCATAAGAGATTATGTCTGCCGCCTCGTAAGTAATCCTTATCGCCCCAAGAAGGTCATCTGCCGTCGCCAGGATGTTTAGAACCCTGCCTTTGGCGGTAAAAAGAACTTCGTTGTTTTCTTCAACTCCGGCCGGCAGGACAACAACGCCAATTTCGCGCTCGGCTTCTTCAATGCCGGATATCGGGAAACCAACTCTCATCTTTTCAGGATCGGGGTATCCGCCCGAGAGCATAACCAGGCAAGCCGCGTATTTCTTTTTCCATCGCAACGGTTCGGGCCGCTTATGGTCAACGCAGGACTGCAAAGCGTGATAAAGATCATAGTCGTCGGCGAGGATCTCAAAAATCGCCTGGCATTCCGGATCTCCGCCTCGGCAAATATTTATTTCCAATACTTTCGGTCCCTGCGAGGTGCTCATTAACCCGGGATATAAAAACCCGATCAAGGGTTTATTCTCTTGGCAAAGAGAGTGTACTGTGCGGCGCATGATATGGTGCTCAATAGCTGAAAACTCGCTTGCCGTGACCCAGGGCACCGGAGCAAAAGCAAAGACCCCGCCGGTCATGCCCTTGTATATCTTCTGGTCTTTACTCATGGCCATCATTTCCGCTCCCTCGCCCCAGCAGAGGGCATGTGCGGAAAGTTCGTTTTTGGTGGGGCCCAGATACTGTTCTATCACCACGCGCTTCCCGCTCTCCTGGTGGATAAGCCGCACCATTCGCTCCTCAAGCGCGGCCTCCGCCTCCTGAATATCTTGGCAGATTTCTACTCCCTTTCCTTCCGCCAGGCCGTCGGTTTTAATCACCAGAGGATACTCCGCACCGTAAATGTAGCACCTGGCGTCTTTATGGTTTTTGAACCAAGCCCATGGTCCGGTTGGAATATCATGTATCCTGCAAAACTGTTTCCCCGCTATTTTTGAGGATTCAAGCGCCGTCACCTTGGGGCCCGAGGCAAAAATCCTTAGGCCGTAGAGCCGGCACTGTTCATAAAGGCCAAAAGCAAGCGGTATCTCTGATCCCGGAACTATCAGCGCCACCCCGTTCTCTTTGGCAAACCTTGCCAAGTCCTTGGTATGGGTAAGAGGGATAGGAATGCAGGATATCTTATCATGGCGGATGCCGCCTCCGGGTCCTGGCGCAAGAAATACCTGTTTCACATCACTTGATTTTGCGAGGGTTCTGGCAAGCGCTACTCCGCGGCCTCCGGCATCAGGTATCAAGACCTTATCGCCCATGGTATTTCCTCCATATTGACAAGATTCTGTCTTAACTCTAACAAAAACAAAAAAGCCCGCAACCGTGAACCCCGTACTTATTCTTTTTTGACTTACGGAAGCGTCAGAAACGACGATTCCCCGCTTGTGGAACTATTCCCCGATGCGTCCGCAGAACCAACCATATAGTAATACGTTGTACTCGCGGTAAGCGGTGAAAGCACAAGCTCATGAGACGCTACGAGCGATGTGTTCGTCACCGTGGTAGCCGTTGATACCGCAACTGGAGATGACGACGCATACCACACTGTGCTGTTCGATGACTCATTTGTTGTCCAGAGAATCTTTGCAGATGTGGAAGCAGTGCCTGACGCAGTCACGCCAGAAATTACAGGCGGAATTGTATCCGGGGTTGTTGACGCATTGTCATCATCATCGTCATCATCAATTTCGCAAGCTCCGATTTTATCGCCGTGGTTTATATGCGCAACCAGCGCCGGAATCCCGACCGTCAGCGTATTCTTTGCTTTTCCGCTTTCGGAATCTTTATGACAGATCGTTACCTTGATTAATCCCAATCCTTGCGTTGATGTTGCGGTTGATGTCGAAGTCGTTGTCAATACCGATAATCCTAATTTTTCGGCTTTCTTTTGAAGACCCGGCGGAAACGTTCCTCCGCTTTGAACCCACGCCTCAAGAAGTGGATTCAGTTTCGCCCTCGTCTTCGGTCCAACTTCCCCAACGTCTTCTATGTCATGCTTTCTTTGGAAGCGCTTTACCGCCTGTTCAGTCAACGACCCGAAATATCCGGTCACTAGTCCTTCCGGATATATACCGGGAATGCCTTTTAGATATTCCTGGAGCGCCTTTATATCGTCCCCGCTCATGCCCTTCCGAAGCTGACGGAGCACTTTAAAAACGGAATTCATATTCTTCGCAGTACCTTCCTCTGCAAATACCGCAAACGGCATAAATGCTGCTCCGCCGAGAAGCCCGATCCCAACTGCTATAGAAACAATCTTTTTTCTCATATTTAAGAATTATACAAATAATAACGATTACTCCCTATTGTGCTAATTATATTTCCTAGCGAGTCCACGCGAAAATTTATTTTCGTGGCGGGCGAGCGAAG
>CAYIFD010000041.1:0-5644 GCA_964362595.1 uncultured Candidatus Saccharibacteria bacterium | reverse complement strand
TGGAGCTTGAGCATGAAATAATTTCCGTGAATCGGAATGAGATATTTGGGCTTGATTATTTGTATCATCATCTTTAACTCTTCTTGTTTGGCATGTCCTCCGGCATGGACGTCCATGGTGGTGATGTGATATACTTTGCCCGCTTTTTTATACAAGACATCTTTTAGCCGTTGTACGGTGGCCTCATTGCCGGGAATTACCGATGAGGAAAAAATGATAGAATCAGCGGGGTTAAGCATGAGGGTTTTATGTTCGTTATTGGCAATCCTCATGAGTACCGCCCGGTCTTCCCCTTGGGCTCCGGTGCAGACGATGGTAATTTGGTTATCTTTGTAGTTATGAAGTTCTTTGCTGTCAATAATGGTTCCTTTCTTTATCTTCAAATATCCGAGCTCTTGCGCGATGGCGACATTCTGCTTCATGCTGAATCCTTCAATTGCGACTTTTCTTCCGTATTTTTCCGAAAGCCAAATTAATTGCTGAATCCGAGTGAGCAGCAGTGAAAACGTTCCCGTAATAATCCTTCCCTTGGCGACCTTAAAAATTTCTTCAAGCGAATTTTGAACTTCCGTCTCTGAAATCTGATGTCCGGGAACTTCGGCATCCGTGCTTTCCGAGACCAGCAGCAAAACACCATCCTGTCCTATTTGCGTGAGACGTTGGATATCGGCCGGTTTTTCATTAACGGGAGCATGATCAAATTTAAAATCACCGGTGTGAACCGCCGTTCCAGCCGGGGTTTTAAGAACCACGCCGACGCAATCGGGGATATTATGGTTTACATGAAAAAACTCAATTTTAAAACTGCCAAGCTGTATTTTTGACTCCGCAGAAATAATCTCAATTTTGGGCCTGGGTTTATGTTTGAAGTCCTCGTGGCGTTTTAGAATTATGCCCCTCGTGAGGGCAGTTGCGTAAATAGGCGGATTCCCCAGAGTGTCTATAAGATAAGGAATGGCTCCAATATGGTCCAGATGCCCATGGGTTATGATAACTCCTCGGATATTTTTCCGTTTGGGCTTCAAATACTCAACATTCGGTATAATATAGTCAATTCCGGGCATATCTTCATCGGGAAATTGCAGACCCATGTCAATGATGACAATATCGTCTTCGTATTCGTAGACATACATACTGCGAGTAACTTCCCCGCAACCGCCCAAAGGGAGAAACTTAAGCGAACCTTTTTCTCCCGGGCTAGTGAATTTTAATTCCGGAGGGCTTTGCCTGACTTCTGCCTGCAGGAGAGGCGGCCCTGCATGCCGTACAGACGGGCGCATAAATCTGCGCCGGGTTATCGTTCTTTGCGTTCTCATTTTATTTGTATATATTTGTTAACGAATCAAACAAGCACGAATCTCCCCCGCTCGCCACTGCTGCACTTAGGCGTCAGCAGACGGGAGGGAGATAAGTAGCATAAGTGATCCGTCTAAGTTAATAAAAATTAATAATCTAGAGCTAATATTAGCGATGGGCAGGGAGGGAGTTGAACCCTCAAGCCTTGCGGCATACGGCCCTGAACCGTACGTGTCTGCCATTCCACCACCTGCCCAAAATGCATAAATGTCTGCCAACTTGCCCCGTATGTGGAGCTTTGCTCTCATGCGGGGTTCCGCCAGGGGGGCAAAAACAAGAGAATTGATAAGGGTAAAAGCACTATAGCATGAATTCAAAAATTAGGCAACTTACTTAAAAACCCGGCGGGTCTCAATGTACCATTTATTGATCTCGTTGAAACGGTCCGCCGGCAAGGAAATCTTGGATATTTCCACGCCATTAATATTTTCGGGCAGGGCGTAAAGATAAAGCTGGGAGTAGAGAAAAACCGCCGGAAGATCGCTCGCTATAATCCTTTGTAATTCCGCATATTTAACCGCTCGCTCTTCTAGATCAGAAATACGGCGAGATTCTTCAAGGATCTGGTCTGCTTTCTTGCTGGCATAAAGAGCTATGTTTAACCCGGGATCTTTGATTTGGGAAGAATGCCAAAAGGCAAAAGGATCCGGTTCGTATCCATATACCTGGCCAAAAAGGAGTATTTCAAAATTTCTCGGCCTGATCACCGCCGACTCAAGCTCCGACAGGGAGTATTTCTGAATAACAACCACAATGCCGATTTCCCGCAAAGCCGCCTGTACGGCTGCGGCCGTTTTTAGGAGATCTGGCCAGTCGGAAGTAGTCAGAGTCAGAGACAGAGGAACAATTTCGGTCTTTCCGCTTCTTCTGAGACCTTTTTCTCGCACCCCGTCACCATCTTCATCCTTCCAGCCGGCTGACTCCAAAAGGGCGCGACTTTGTTCGGGATTATAAGGATACTTGATTATTTCGTTGGTATAGCCGGGACCACCCGGAGGAAGGATAGAGTCAACCGGGATAGCGCCGCTGGAAGGGACATTGTCGGCTATTTCCTTTTTGTCTAACGCGTGCGCGATTGCTTGCCGTACCCTCTTATCTGCCAGCGACTCATCCGTTTTTTCGTTAAAAAATAGGCCAAAGAGGCGCGGCATCGTTAGCGGCATAATTTTTATTGTTTCGCGAGCCAAGTCGCCAGAGCGGCTAGCCGGGAATGGCCCAAAGCCGTCAATTCTCTCTTTTTGCCAGGCCGCCAGCATCTCCTCCTCGCTCTTAAAGAAGACAAAGATAATTTTTTTAAGCCAGGGGCCTTCGCCGTAGTATTCTGGATTTCGCCGCACCTCATAGCTGGTTATAGAGCCATCTTTGGCTTGAGCCAGGTAGCCAAACTTATAGGGCCCGGATCCTATGGGCTTTAAGTTAAGTTCGTGCAGGAGAGCTTGTTCCGAGCCAATACCTTCCCACAAATGCTTAGGCAGAATGCCAAGGGTCAGATTTTCTATGAATGGAGCGTAAGGAGAACGGAGGTTAAAACGAAGGGTATAGGTATCCACCTTTTCCACTTCCACTCCTTGCCAGTTGGTTCTCAACGGGCTTTTGTAGAGGGGATTTTGGATCGTTCTTATTGTGAAAATAACATCATCGGCCGTAAGTTGCCCGCCGTCATGCCAGTAGACATTTCTCTTTAGTCCTACGGTGTAAACTTTTCCATCAGCACTAATTTCAAGACCATCGGCCGCGTCCGGCGCAATCCGTCCGTCTCCGGAATAGGTAAAAAGGCGGGAAAAGACGAGCCGGGCAATATCCCGATCTCCGTCGGTAGTGGCATATATCGGATTGATATTCCTTGGCTCCCTAAGCATACCTTCCACGTAGGTTTTGCCTGCTTGGGGCTGGACATAAGTATTTTTTATGTAGAGCCGCAGGAAAAAAGCGCTTCCAGAAAAAAGAGCGACGGCAAGAAAAAGCAGCAAAAATCTCTTCTCCCCGAGGGAGAAAATATGGGGAAAATAGAGAATTTTTCTGACCGTAAGCAATTTCCAGTTCCGCAGGAGTTTGCGTAAATTCCGGTCAGGAAAAAATTGCTTCAGTTGGGTGATAAGGAAGTTCATCCCGTTAGAGATTTTGGCTAGTTTTTACTAAATTAACACCTCTCGCAGTCTATTGCTCACTTTTAATTCCTGTAAGAGAGCGAGCCCTGTCTCTAACGGGATGAACTTATTTCTCCGCCTAGCGGAGCATTATATTCAGGATGGCTGCAGCAAGAAACAAGAAAGAAAGAATAATGGTGGCAATGAAAATACTTCTTTCCACTCCCCGGCGAGTGCGGTAAGCGCCGCTCTCTCCCCCAAATACGGGAGAAAGTCCTCCTCCGCGCTGCTGCAGCAAAATAGCCGCAATAAGCAGCCCGGATATAATTATTTGAGCTATATTCAGTATTGCGATCATAAAATCAGCTAATAGCGAGCATTTTACGAATTAACGAATTCGTTTATTAGTTCGGAATTCGTTATTTGTTGATTTAAATAAAGATGTTAGCAATCGCCACAATTATTGCGGCCCAGAAGAGCCCCCAAAAATTTGTGATCGTAAGTTGAGTCAAGAGTTGATCAGCGATCCAAAGAATGGCGATGTGGATAACAATGTTAAAAAGACCGAAGGTTATCCATAGCAGGGGGGTAGAGATCACACGTAAGATCGGGCGGACAAAGGTGTTGAGAATCGCTAATACCAAACCCCCGATGGCGAGCGTATCTAAACCCCCGACCAAGAGAAACCCGGGCACGTAGATCCGGGCTATGTATAGGGCTCCGCCGTTAAGGGCGGTTTTTACAATAAGTTTAATTATAAAGCCCACAAAATTATTCTAGCATAAGAACCTGAAGTGGGCAATGGGGTGGGGATAACTCTTAGCGTAGCTGATTTGACAAGATTTATTATACCCTTTATACTGGGGGAAACCGCGCGACCTCCCAGGAAGGTGAATGCCGTTAAAAAATTAAGTCCAAATACCTCTATTACTTGTGAGATTAGGTGCTAATCTCCAGTTTGTGAACAACCCTAAATGAAAAGGGAATTTTTGGGGTGTATTCTTTTTTTGTCTAATTTCGTATTTTAGACATTCTAATTTTTTTACCAGTTTACTCTTTTTATGAAGAGATGACCTTTTATGGAAAAAAAATATTTTTCTCGCTATAATCCTCCGTTAGTAGGACTGCCGAATCTAGCTGAAGTTCAGCTGGATTCTTATCGCTGGTTTTTTGAAAAAGGACTGCGCGAACTTTTTGGTGAAGTATCGCCCATAAAAGAAGAATTTGCCGGCGAAGGGATTACCTTGGAATTTGTTGACTACTACTTGGATAAGCCAAAGTATACGGAGGATCAGGCGCGCGCCCTTAACCTTTCTTACGAAACGGCGTTACGGATCCGCGCCCGTCTCACTAATAAAAAAAACAAGGAAGTAAAGGAGCAAGAAATCTATCTGGGTGACTTTCCGGTCATGACCCCCAGGGGAACTTTTGTCGTGAACGGAGTGGAGCGCGTGGTTGTATCCCAACTTATCCGTTCCTCCGGAGTATATTTCACGAGCTATGTCGCCAGGGGACGCAAATATTTCGGAGCCAAAATTATTCCCAATCGCGGGGCGTGGCTTGAATTTGAAACTGACCTGGACGGCGCAGTCAATGTTAAAATTGACCGCAATCGCAAGATACCGGCAACCGCCCTGCTCCGGATACTTGGCATGACCGATAACGATGCCATAGTTGAGACCTTTAGGGCTTTAGACACCGGTGAAATTGCCTACATTAAAAAGACATTGGAACGCGACCCCGCTAAGAGCCAGGAGGACTCTTTTATTGAAATTTATAAACGGATTAGACCGGGGGATCTAGCTACTGTAGATAACGCTCGCTCTTTGATCCAGTCCATGTTCAGCTTTGACCGCTATGACTTGGCCGAGGTAGGACGGTATAAATTTAACCAGCGACTGCGCAAAGAGGAAGAAGGTTCGCCGGTTAGCAGACGCAAAAATCCCAGAATTTTGAGTATGGACGATGTGGTAGCGGTACTTGCCGAAATTATCCGTTTAAATAATTTAGGAGACGCGCCCGCGGACGATATTGACCATTTGGGAAACCGCCGGGTAAGGGGAGTAGGCGAGCTTTTGCAAAATAAGCTGCGGGTGGGCGTGGCGCGTATGGGCCGCATCGTAAAGGACAGGATGTCCACGCTTGACCCTTACACCATCACTCCTGCCCAACTCATCAACGCCCGTCCTTTTATGGCCTCG
>CAYIFD010000040.1:0-5652 GCA_964362595.1 uncultured Candidatus Saccharibacteria bacterium | reverse complement strand
TAGCGCGCTTATTGTTTGAAGCGGGTGCGTCCGGGCTCACCCTCTTCATGATTTTTTTCTTTGAGACGCGGGAAAATCATGGTAAGAAGCTGCATGATAATGGAAGCCGTAATAAACGGGCCCACCCCAAGCATTACAATGGAGAGATTGTCCAGAACCCCGCCAGAGAATACGTTCAAAAGCCCGAAAAATTGATTGCCGGCTAAGAAGGCCTGCAGTTCGGCCGGATCCACTCCCGGAACCGGAATTGCCGCCGCTACCCGAAATATCACCAGAATCCCTAAAATAAAAAGCACCTTTTTGCGAAGGTCGGGAATGATAAATAATAGCGCTAACTTACGAAACATATCAAATTGGTTTTTTATCTTTGATTTTTGATTTTGAGAACAGCCGACTTTGAAAACATTACATCTTTAAATATCAACTTCTTTTTAAGCTCACCTTTACCCAACACTTTCACAGCCGGAGTCCTTCCTTTTATTCTACGGATCAAGCCCTTCTGGAGCAAGATTTTAGGAGAAACTTCCTCTCCCGTCTTAAACTTTTCTTCAAGGTCAGCTAAATTAACCACGGCCGACTGAAGGCGGAGCGACTTGAATTTGTATCCCCGCAGTTTGGGTATTTTTTTGAGAATATCCCTTTCGGCCGGCCTGATTTTGTGGCCGGCTCGGGCCTTCTGTCCTTTAGTGCCGCGCCCGGAAGTAGTGCCGCGCTTTCCGCCCCTCCCAACCCGTTGCGATCTTCTGCCCGGATGCGCAGGTTTTAGTTGATGGAATTGCATGCCAATGTTGTTTAAATTATTGAGCACCCCCTCCTTTTGCGCTTCGCTGGCGAAAAGGAGGGGGTAAGGTTTGGCTACTAAATTTTCTACGCCGCAAGCGGCTTGAAAATTTAGGCCAAGCCCTTTAGTTTTTTTAACGCCTCCATGGTGGCCCTGGCGTTGTTTAGTTTGTTCACGGTGCGGCCGAGAATCTTGCCTGTAATATTTTTGATTCCCGCCAGATCGGCGATTATCCGTAAAGGACCTCCGGCAATAAGTCCTCTTCCCTCCGCTCCCGGCTTGATCAATACTTTAGCGGCTCCAAACTTGGCTTCTACTTCATGGGGAATAGTTTTTTTGTCGTTAAGCGGGATTATAATCAGATTCTTTTTGGCCTGATTTACGGCTTTTTCTATCGCGCCAGCCACATCCCCTCCTTTGCCTACACCCAGTCCGACTTTGCCCTTGCGGTTTCCTAGAGCCACGGTGACCCGGAATGAGAAGCGGCGGCCTCCGGCAACTACGCGGGCGGTACGACGTATATCCAAAACCTTCTGGTCAAATTCAGAACGTTCTCTGGGTTCAGGACCAAATTTTCTGTCTCTTGGTCGCGCCATCATATTTTTAATCCCGCTTTTCTTGCTCCTTTGGCGATCGCTTTTACCGCGCCGTGATATTTATATCCGCCTCTATCAAACACGGCTTGGCGGATATTTTTCTCCAAAGCGCGTCCGGCTATAAGTCCCCCAACTTGCTCTCCCGCTTTTTTCTCTCCTTTGTTTTTTTTCACAAACTCCCGGCTGCTGGCTGAGGCCAGTGTCTTTCCTTGGCTGTCATCAATAAGCTGGACCATAAGCCAACGATTGGAACGAAATATCGAGAGCCGGGGCCGTTTACTTGTGCCTCTTATTCTTGCTCGTACTCGTTTATGACGAATATTTCTTTTTTCTAGTTTGCTTCTTACTTTCATAATAGTTGGTCACTGGGCGGAGGCGGTTGCTTTCTTACCGGCCTTTCTTCTAATAATTTCTCCGCGATAACGAATGCCTTTGCCTTTGTACGGTTCAGGCGGTTTCAGATTGCGAATTCGCGCCGCCGTCTCTCCGACCAGTTCCTTGTCAGCCCCCGAAATCGTGATAATATTTTTCTCCACACGCAAAGCAATTCCGGGAGGCGCCGGAAAACGTACGGGATGAGAAAACCCCAAGGCAAACACCAGGTCTCCTCCTTCAATGTTTACGCGGAAGCCGATACCCTCGAATTCAAGCACTTTTTCAAAACCCCCGGTGACTCCTTCCACCATGTTGGCTACCAAGGTCCTGGCCAAACCCCAAAAAGCGGGTCCTTTCTTGGCGGTACCCAGAGGTTTTATCAGCACTTCGCGCTCGTTCACTTCCGCGGCAGTATAGGGGGGAAGAATTCTTTTTAGCTCACCCTTTGGCCCTTTTACAAAGACCGAACGGTCCTTCACCGTAACGGTGGCTCCCGCGGGAATGGGAATTGGTTTTTTACCGATTCGGCTCATGCCAATGTTGTTTAAATTTATGAACGAGCTCAATGCGAGTGAAATAAATTTAATTCACAACATTGAGCACCCCCACACTCAAGCAATGTATAAATATTTCTACCGTGCTTGAGTGTGGGGGTAAGGTTTTGTTTCCGAAAATTCTTCGTCTGCTGACTTGAATTTTCGGACAAAGCCCTTACCATATTTCAGCTATTAATTGACCTCCCAACTTTGCTTGGAGCGCCTCCTTTGAGCTCATTACCCCTTTAGAAGTAGTCAATATAACCATACCGCCGTGATGAGGTCTTGGTAGATTTTGTCGTGAAGTGTATAGGCGGCGGCTCGGCTTGGAAATCATCTTTACCCCTCCTACTTTCGGCTGATCATCTTTATACCCAAGCTGAATTTCTAAAAATTTGCGTATCCGTTTGCCCTTACGTTCCACCTGTTTTACCCAACCGCCTCGTTCCAAAACCTTGGCGATCTCGTGCTTAAATTTGGAATATGGAATTTGCACCGACTCTTTGCCGGCTTTTTGGGCATTCTTTATGCGAATAAACAGGTCGGAAATTGGATCTGCCATATTTGTCGAAATTTTGGAGCTCTTTATGTAGCGAACAAAATTTCGCTACAAATATGAGCACCCCCCACTTAACTTTGGGCACTACTCCCCTTGTTTATAATTGGTAAAAAGTTTTTATGCAATGAAATTCTGTGGTCATGCTACACAAGGTTAAGTGGGGGGTAAAGGTTTGGCAGCTGCAATTCTTTCCTCCGACTCAAGTCGGAGTCAAAAATTGCAGGCCAAGCCCTTACCAGCTGCTCTTCCTGATTCCAGGAATCTCCCCTCTATTGGCTAACTCTCGGAAACAGATACGGCATAAATCAAAATCCCGCAAGTAGCCGCGCTTACGACCGCAACGGAAACAACGCCGCACTACTTGCGACTTGAATTTTGGCTTCTTTAGAGCCCTGGCAATTACGGACTGTTTAGCCATTGCCTAGAAAGTAGAAAGTAGAAAGTAGAAAGTAGAATTTTCGCAAATTCTAGATTCTATTTTCTAGATTCTAGATTCTCACTTCTTATCGGGAATCCCATTAATTTCAATAACTCTGTCCCTTCTTCTCGGTTATGTGCCGTGGTAACGACTGTCACCTCCAGGCCAAATAAAAATCGGTAGTCCTCACCGATCATCTCCGGAAATACTATATTCTCTTTTAGCCCAATTGTCAAATTACCTTTCTCGTCAAAGGACTTACGGTCTATTCCCTGAAAATCCCGAGTGCGCGGCAAGGCGATATTCACTAAACGGGAAAGAAAATCATGCATTCTTCTGCCCCGCAAGGTTACTTTAAGCCCAACAATCAATCCTTTTCTTGTTTTGAAAGCGGCGATAGCAAGCCGCGCCGGTCTTTGAGCGGGTTTTTGTCCGGTAATCAAGGCCAGATATTTTTCCACTTCCTGCCGTTCTTTTTCTTCTCGTAATCTCCCTACCCCCGCGTTTATCACCACTTTTTCTATTTTAGGAACTGCCATTGGGTTCTTGTAACCAAACTTTTCCCGCATGGCGGGTATAACCTCTTGGGTGTATTTTTCCGGAAAATAAGCCATGTTTATAAACAGCGCTTATATCTCTCCCCTGCATTTCTTGCACACTCTTGGCTTCCCGCCAATAGCTTTTAGCGCAAACCCGACCCTAGTTGGTTTAGCGCAGTGGGGGCAGACGAGCGCTACCCGAGAAACCGGGAAAGGCGCTGGAACCCGAACTAATTCCCCTTTTTTCCCTTGCTGGCGAGGACGGACATGCTTCTTTTTTATATTCAGGCCCTCAACCACGATCTTTCCTTCTTCCGGGATTGCGACCAAAACCTTTCCGACCTTGCCCCGGTCGTTGCCTGCCATGATTTTCACTTGGTCACCTTTCTTAATTTTCATAAATCATCTAATTTTGTTGATTTCATACTACTTCCAACGCCAGCGAAACTATCTTGACAAACCCTCTTTCGCGCAGTTCTCTAGCCACCGGTCCGAAGATGCGTCCGCCTTTGGGCTCAAACCCGTCAACTACCACAGCCGCGTTGTCGTCAAAGCGGACATAGGAGCCATCTTTTC
Source organism: uncultured Candidatus Saccharibacteria bacterium (assembly GCA_964362595.1). Classification (GTDB taxonomy): domain Bacteria; phylum Patescibacteriota; class Minisyncoccia; order Sungbacterales; family HO2-52-23; genus CAYPPK01. The sequence continues at coordinate 1,272 of CAYIFD010000040.1, read as the reverse complement.
TTCTGGAGGACGCGCGAGAGCGAACAATTACCGCTCGCACCACATCTTTTTTCTTTACCGGCTTACGTGGTTCAGCTGCTTTAACGGAAGCAACTATCGTGTCTCCCAGTCCCGCGTATCTCCGGCGCGTTCCTCCCAATACCTTAATAACCTGAAGGAGTTTAGCCCCGGAATTGTCGGCGACTTTTAACATTGACCTTGTCTGAATCACAAACTTTACTCCTCCTTTTGCTCCTCATTTACAATTTCGGTCTCCGGCCTTTTTATTAACTTTGTCACCACCCACCTCTTATCTCTGGATAATGGCCTGGTTTCTTGGATCTCCGCCATATCTCCAACCCGGTACTCGTTTTTCTCGTCGTGCGCCTTGAATTTGCGGGATACACGGAAATATTTATGATACTTGGGGTGCTTTTTTAAGCGGTCCACTCGGACCACTACGGTTTTGACCATTTTGTTTGCCACTACGGTTCCGGTTAGTTTCCTCATCCCGTTAGAAGCAGATCGCGATCAAGTGATCTCGACTTGCATAGGTTATTCTTAAATTCAACTCGTTTGTTTTCATGTTGTCTTTCCCGCCCCGAAGCGATCGCGGCTTCTAACGGGACTCATACTATTTCTCTTTTAATATTGTTAAAATCCTGGCGATATCTTTCTTAACTTCCGCTAACTCCCGCACATTCTTAACTTTTTTCTGCCCGAGCAGGAATCTTAATTCTTCTGCTCGCGCCCTTCTTTCCCGCAGCACTTCGTGCAGTTCTTCCTTTGGCTTTTGTCGCAGTTCGGATGTTTTCATCTTTTTACTATTTTTGTCTTAACCGGCAGTTTGTGGCCGGCGAGCCGCAACGCTTCTTCCGCCACACCGGGAGTAACGCCGTCTATTTCAAAAAGTATCCGCCCCGGTCTTATCGCGACCACATAATGGTCTACCGCCCCTTTTCCTCCACCCAAAGTAACTTCTGGCGGCTTTTTGGTGACCGGTTTGTCGGGAAAGACACGGAGCCAAATATTTCCGCCCCGCTTAATTTGGTGCGGCATGGCTTTTCGAGCGGCTTCAATTTGGCGCGCGGTAATCCAGCGCGCCTCCAAGGATTTCAAGCCAAAGGATCCAAAAGAAAGCTCGGTGCCGCGGGACTCGATGCCCCTTGATCTGCCCTTATGCCATTTCCGGTGTTTTACTTTTTTAGGCTGAAGCATGCTAGATGCTAGTTAGCTATGGAGCGAAGCGGAACTACTTCGCCGATTTATCGGCAAAGATGTCCCCTTTATAAA
>CAYIFD010000039.1:0-5823 GCA_964362595.1 uncultured Candidatus Saccharibacteria bacterium | reverse complement strand
CACTAACTCATATGGGCTACAAAAAGGACCGAGCATTATCTATTTGACCTCCAATATCGGTCAGCCCGGTGTGCCGCGGAGCATGCAAGCGTCTGCCGGAGAATTTACTCCGGATAATTTTCAGACCAAATATGACGCCTATACCAGAGAAAATCTGAATACTGATGCTTCGTATTTTGCCTCGTATCGCGGGTTCCACTATTTGAAGTTTGGGTATCAAGTTGACCGCGTTGCCAACAATGTTTTTGCCAATACATGGCCGGACGGGCGCTTTCTGGTGGCGTGGAATCGTCGATGGCCTGGCGTTACGAAACCCGGATTCTTGGTTGGCGGCTATGGATTTTACTGGGAAGATCAGTTTGAAACTTCCGGCAAGGTCAAAAGCGCGAGCCACGCTTTGTATTTTCAAGATGATTGGCAGGTGCGGAAGAACTTGGTGCTGAATTTGGGCGTACGAACGGAAAATGAATATGTTCCGTCGTATCGCGCTGGCGATAGCGCAAAACCAGTTATTTCTTTCGGTTTTGCGGACAAAATCGCTCCGCGCCTTGGTTTTGCGTACGACCCTTCCGGCGTCGGAAAAGAAAAAGTGTCCGGGAGTTATTCCGTGGTGTATGATTTGTTAAAATACAATCTTCCTCGCGGAAGTTTGGGGGGCGACAAGTGGGTCAGGTGTTACTATGCCCTCGACGATCCGGATGTATTCAAACTTGCTGGCAGCAGGCGCACCCCGTTTGAATGCCTGAACTTCCGTGTTCCCTCAAACGACAGCATTGATCCTGCGCTCAAACCGATGCAGCAGCGCATGTTGACTCTTGGGTATGAACGCAGTTTCGGCAGAAATCTGGTGGTGTCGGTGTACGGTGTTAACAAGTATTTAGTAACAGCAGTGGAAGATATTGGTCGGTTGGTTGTAAGAAACGGTGTCTTGGAAGAAGATTATTGTATCGGCAATCCCGGATGGGGCTGTTCGATTGATCCTTCGCGGTACCCTTCGGGTTACCCGTCTCCCATTACACCCAAGGCCAAGAGAAACTATCAGGCGATCGAGATAAAGGTGGAGAAAAAGTCTGCCACACATCTTTTGTCGGCAAGTTATACGCTGAGCCGGCTCTGTGGAAATTATAGTGGTCTGGCAAGCTCGGATGAAAGAGGTCGAATTAATCCTAATACGAATCGCGATTTCGACAACCCAGTGACGACGCGGGATAAGGACGCCAGATTGGTTGATGGATGTCTTGCTACCGATAGCCCCCATGTTTTTAAGGTATTCGGGTACAAGGAAGTAAAGTCCCGATTGGGATCGACCGGAGTTGGACTCTCATATTTGTGGGAAAGCGGCACGCCGCTTTCTACCCAAGTCGAATTGCTTTCAAGCGGTCTGTACGCGTTTGCGTATGGACGAGGCAATATGGGACGAACCCCCACTTTTTCCGAAACAAATGTAAATTTAGCCCACGAGTTTTCTCTGCCAGAGTTCAAACCCGGGCAGAAAATCAGACTAGAGTGGACGATCGGCAATGTGTTTAATCAACATACTCCCGTTGACTATGTGACTGGGCTGATTCATCCTCATGATGGCCATATCCAATTTCCGTCATCGGCGAGTGTTTTCCGCGGATATGACCCAATGGCTCTGATGGCCAAACAGGGACTGCGAGAAAATCCAGCTTATAAAATGGCCTCGGCTTTCCAAGCTCCCCGCTCCATGCGGGTAGCAGTACGGTTCACTTTTTGATTTAAAATAAAAACCCTCACTCGAACTCGAGTGAGGGGATTTTTTTTGGCTTTTAATAAAGATATTCTTTTTGGTCCGTCATGATTCGGACATTGCCGAAAAACCAGCCGACGCCGCCGTGTATTCCTCCGCTTCGCAAGTACACTCTGAAGCCGAGGCGGAATCTGGTTCCGGCCACACGGGTAAGGTCAATCAATTCTTCTTTGGTTATGAATTTCGGGTTGTCTGGCTCGTTTTTGTAATTTCTCAACAAGATAGCCGTATCTCGGTTATCCTGCAAGTCGTCGGCGAAAGGCAAGGCCCAGACCTGAAATTCGTCGATGCCCGGCAAAACCGCCGTGCTCGTGTTTTTGAAGAACTCGAATCTTAGACTGGCGCCATTGAGCCGCCGCAAGTCAAATGTTTCCGACATGACCATCGAATGCGCTCCGCCCATGCGAGAGATCAGTCCAAACCCCCACAAACACTTGTTTCCTGAAATTGATGTCAGGGCGTCTGAAAAGCGCCATACGGGAATCAATTGATAATTGTGTGCTTCCACATACCATTGCCCATTTTCGCACTCGCCGTTTTCCGCGGTAAATGGTCGAGCGACATGAACTTCCGCTTTTTTGGTAGTGACTTCGATTTGGTCAGAAAAATCAGAGAGACTACCAGTGATGTGTACGGCTTTTAGCCGCAAATAAAAAGTAGTGTTTTCAGGAAGGTTGCCGATGGTTTTTTCGGTAATTTTTCCGATTTTAGTCCGTAAGCTTGGATCAAAAGTAAATATTTGGCGGACATTTTTTCTATTAGCGGTGTCTTCGTCAAATGGTTCATCCGAAATAAATGGGATATATCCCACCACACTATCATTAAAGGATTGCCTGGTTTTGATAGAGATGTGGCTGGCGTTGCTAACCTCGAACATTTTCGGCGGAAGCGGTGTTTCTCCAAATGGCACATTGACCATTGTTAACGCGTTGATTCTTCCTCCGCTAGCAATGAATGGCTGGGCACTGGGAACAATGTCTGCCGTTCCTAGCATCAACCATCCTATTTGGTTTGCACTTAAGTCGCGGTATTTGGTCCAAAGTAAAGCGGCTGCTCCGGCCACCTGCGGCGCGGCAAATGAAGTTCCCGAGCCAAAAAAGTACCCGTTTGGAGAGCTAAATTTGATCCCGAATGTTGATGGAACCGGGACCAAAATGTTGGTTGCGGGAGCCATAACGGTTAAATGCTCCGGACCATATGTGGTCCAATCTGTCATTTCGTCTTCCTCATTCGAAGCGGACACGGCAATAACGCCTTTTTTGGCTGCTGGGTAAAGCGGGACTACGGCCAAATCCAGAGGAGTATTTCCGGCGGCCGCTACTACCACTATTCCTTCTGCCAGGGAAATATCTAGTGTAGCGTCAATAACTGGAACAGGCCCTACACCGCCCATCGAAACGCTAAAAATGCATCTTACATTAGGGTTCGCCTTACGAAGACTTACGCATTCTGCGGTTTGATCTAAAAACGCTTGGGCGGCGGCGCTCCATGCGCCAATGCCGTTATCTCCCAGAACTTTTCGTACCCAAAGGCTGACTCCGGGGGCGGTACCGATGCCGCCGATACCGTTATTCGGTATCTGAACAATCATGCCGGCGGTGGCGGTGCCATGGCCGAATTTATCTGTCGGAGGTTCTTTAGTATTTGTTAAGTGATTAAAGTATCCGTATGGTTTTGGTAGATCTGGATGGTTAGCGTCGTAATAGGAATCCGGAACCATTACATGTATATCCGGGCTTCCATATCCCACTTCTGCTTGCGCTTCGGGAAATTTTACCCGGTCAAAATACCACTGTTTGGCCGATTCTGGGTCGTTGGTATGCCCTAGAGCTTTGACCTCCGACACCATGTGCACTTCTTTTATATTTTGGTCCTCGGAAACTTTCTTGAAGATTTCCAGAAAGTCTCCGTCATTTTCAATGTTTTTCAGGCGCAGTTGGATTATGTTCGGCAGGTTAGATTTTGCAATCTTTTCCACCATTTCTGACGAAAAATTTCCCTCCCGGATAAGCTTGTCCGAAAAATACTCATAACTTTCCACCCTGCCTTTACCGATGGCGAATTGGATGCTCGGAATTTCTTCCAACCTTTGCGGACGCGGTTTGTAGGGATCTATCACGATCTGCACTTCGTCGGCGAAGTAATGCCAACAAAGCTTGTCGTTGGGCATGGTTGGCGTACCGCTGTCGCAGTATTCATATTCCGGCGATTTGAGCAACGGACGCAATTCTACCGGGTTCTGCGCTTCTGCATTCTCTGAAAAAATTAAGCACGCAAAAAGTACTGTCAAAAAAGAGTAAAATTTATTTTTCATTTCTTACCTCTTGTCAAAGATCAAACTATTTCTGAACACAAAGTAGCACTATTAATTTTGGTCCGCAAGACTTTTCAAATTAGCCAAACTGTGGTTAAAAGTTTTGCACAATGCGCAATTAGTTAAAAAAAGTTCCATTTACAACTTCTTCTGTTTATTCTACCATCAATAATAAAAAGACTTTCTTTAACAATGGAGCAAAGATGATCAGACTGGCATTGGTTGTTTTATTGGTTTTTCAAGGAGAAATTTTTGCGCAAGTCCAAGGCCACGGCGGTTCGTCATACCTTTGGTATTACCGTGAATGGAAAGGATTTGACGGATTTAGCGACTGTTATGGGGTGATCAAGAATTTTCATCTGGAACCGGCGCAAACCTACATCAAGGACAACCTGCAATATATGTATAACCAAGGCGGCCAAAGAAGACTCAACATTATGATCTGGCACGCGCGGGATGCCCGATTGGTGGCTACCGGGTGCCCTTCGCTAAGGGATGTCCCTAGCAATGGGGCGATCATGAAGTATTATATAGGAAGGGACCTGATGGTGGGAACCGCTGATGATGTATTAGAGTCTCAATATCTGGAAAATTTGCGTGATTATGTTGACTATGCGGCGAACCTTGGTTTTGAGGAGTTCATGGTAATGATGAGCCCGCAATCGGTCAATTCTCCGGATGTCTGGCCAAGTTTTGATCAAGCGGTGGCCGATGGATTATACGCCGAGAATCGATATATTTTGCAATTGGTGCGCCAAACAATGCAGAGTACCGGCCGTTCCTTCAGGATTGTTCTGATTGACGAACCTCTGCAGAGCACGCCTGGAATCTTATATTACGAAAGCGCCTATAACTATGTCGCGCGCATCTGGTCTGATTTTTTTGAAGATGGAGGGAATCTGGCCGTTACCGGAGGGGTGACCATGGCAGACGCAAGCGGTTCAGACATAACCAATCAGGTTAACGCCTTTCTTGACATTTGCGACTCTGCCGGATACGGCCGGCCGTTATTTTTTGTGCTTAATATTTTTGGAGATGAGCAAAGAGGTTTTATTAATTTCCACAATGCGCTTGCCGCCCGCGGGTCATTTGCGGAACCGGTGATCATCGGATCGACTTTCTATAACGATCCTATTACGGCTTACAATTTAAGAAGGGCCTCCAACAAAACCGGCCGAATGATAGAGTTTTTATTACAATGGCCGAAAGCGAGGGCTGGTTTGGATAATATTTATGTATCAGAGTTTTTCAATTATGCCATTTATGGCTTTTAATTGCCCCCATGTTCAGATTTGAAAAGGGGGTTTTGTTTTGCCATTTTAATTTACTTTTTTGGTCAGGAGAATATACTGGAAATATATGAATATCAATGAAAAAGTTATTGATTTTGAGACAGATGCCTACTACAAAGACGGCATCCAAATAGTTAGTTTGAAAGATTATCGGGGAAAGTGGCTGGTTTTGTTTTTTTATCCGGCTGACTTTACTTTTGTCTGTCCCACTGAACTGGGTGAACTGGCTGACCACTACGAAGAATTAAAAAAAATAGGAGTGGAAGTAATGAGTGTCAGCACCGATACGGTTTTCGTGCATAAGGCCTGGCATGACCAATCGGAAACGATCAGAAAAATAGAATTTCCCATGCTGGCTGATCCGACCGGCAACTTGGCCAGGCAATTCGGAGTTTATATCGAAAAAGAGGGTTTGGCTTTGCGCGGAACTTTTATTGTTAACCCGG
>CAYIFD010000038.1:0-5907 GCA_964362595.1 uncultured Candidatus Saccharibacteria bacterium | reverse complement strand
ATGACGATTACATCCGTATCCCACATAAGGGAGCGGAGAATCTCTAACTTCATCAAATAGCTTTTTCCGCCTCCGGCCGTCCCAAAGATAACCGAGTTATAGTTAGGCAGGGAGAAACGGTCAAAGAGCACCAAGCTGTTATTGTGACGGTTGATGCCGTAAAGGATGCCGCGGTTGGAGGTTAGGTCAAAAGAGACAAAAGGGAAAGTGGAGGAGGTGGGAGAGGAATTGAGATAGGTGTTTATGGATAGCTTATCAGTGCTCAATGGCAGAACCGACCCAAAGGCCTCGGCTTGCTGGAAAAGAGCCGGCTTGGTATAGACAAGTCGCGCTTCCAGGAGCGACTTGATTTCGGTCTCGGCCTTGTTCAGCTCATCTTCGCTGAATCCGTAGACGGTGATATAAAGCCCAAGGTTAAAGATCCGCTCGGTGGCCTGCTGCAGTTTGTCGCGCAGCTCTTCCAGATCACGATAGGCGGTATCCAAAATAGGGTCGCGCACGAGCCCCTTCTCCTCCCGCATGGAGACCTGCGACTGCACTTGGGCGACCTTGCGCCGCAGTGTCCGGAGCATGGCGGCCGTATCTACCGGATGGATGAACATAGAGATGTCAAAAATCTTGTCCAAATTAATAATTGGGCTAAACCAGCTAGTGTGCAGGTAGCGGGGATAGGAGAAGACAAAAAGAGTACGGGCAAGTTTAGCGCCCAAGCGCACGAAAGTAGGGTTTATCTCCAGAGCGGAGGGCGAGAGTACGTCTTTCAGAGCAAGTTCTCCGGTACGATAAATCTCCTCCGGGAATACCGCTAAGACCTCCTCCTCTTTTTGTTTTTTGCTCCAAAATGCCATGTAGTTATTTATTACTGGGGCCGGATACCCGCTCAAATTCGGTGGGATTGTAAAGCCCGTAGAATAACTCTATCAGTTCTTCGGTATTAAGCGGAACAGCCCGGATGCTAAGACCTTGCAATCCAGCCACCACGGTTTCTGCCCGTTGCCAAAGTTGGTTTTTATATTCTTCAAACGACCCGCCCTCGCTTCCTTTTCCTTTTTTCAGCCCGAAGGTGGATAGTATTCCTCCAAACACCCCTTCTTTTTCAAAAACCGGAGGGGTAAAAGGCACTACCGCATAAAACGTCTTGGACATGATGTTGGTGGCCTCGGTAAAGGTCTTGATGAATTCGGCGTACTCAATGATCTGGATTTTTAAAAGCTCGTTGTCTTCTTCTTTATGCCTTTCCTGGAGGGACTCAAGGTAGGGGGCGATATTCAGGCGGCGGGAGTGGATCACAAACTGCAAGGGAAAATCAAGGGAGTTCAACATATTTTGATACTGAAAAATAATGGCATCTTGCTCATCGGCCGATTTCAAAGCGAAGTTAAGCGAGGAGCACATCAAGACCACGCGGAAGCCGCCGTCTTTAAGAACGAGCGCGTCTTCGCGAATGGTATCTATGGCTAAAAATTGTTGGGCGGAGGCGGCGGTTGGCATGTTATTCTTTAACTTTTGATTTTACATCTAAACTCCAAGCCAAATCCGATAATTTTGATTGGGTGATCTTAGGTATGCTTTTTATCATGGACTCGGATGCTTTCATCTCTATTTTTGCCCGGGGCTTGGCCTGTATTTCCTTTTTCCATATATAGAGACGAGGCCGGAGAAGGTAGAAAACCGCGTTTTTAAAGATGATCGGAGAGGGCTGTTCATTAATTTTAAGGAAAGCGAGACCGGCGGCCAGTCCCCCGATAACCGCGGCCGCGGGCCAGAAAAGAAAAGGAACCAATAAGACCCTGGCGGCGACAATCAAAAGCCCTCCTCCGGCCAGATACAGAAACTGCTTGATAGTAAAAGGCCCGAACACCTTATCCTCAATAGTAATGAATTGTGGAACTTGATATTGACGCATACATTTTACTCGATAGGTTCTCTATACGGATCAAAAACCCTTGCGGTTGGTTTTTTCTCCGGCGGTTTGGGTTCTGGGGTTTTGGGTTCGGGTGTTTCCGGGAGATTTGGTTTTGGTGCCGCAGATGGTTCGGCCGGTTTCTTGGCCGGAGGAGCGAATATCACTCCGCGCATTATTTCAGGCGGGGTGGGCCTCGGTTTTGCTCCTTGGCGCAGGTCAATGGGCGGAATTTTTGCCTTGCCCGCCGTAGCCAACGGCGAAGGCGGGGGTTTAGGGGGCGGAGGCGGAGTAATTGGTTCAAATTTCTCTTGCATTACAATGGTCTTGGAAGGAAGCTCAATAGGACGGGGCGGCGGAGGTGGCGGTACTACTGACACCTCTTCTTTAATCTCCATCTGGTGCGCTCGTTTTAGTGCTTGGCGAAGGGGATATAATATTAATTGATTTATATCTTTTACAACCTCCACGGTTTCTTCATCATTAAAATCCAATCGCTCCTTGACATATTTAGGGAAGTCCTCCGGTCTTGATAACCCCAACATTAGATAACCCACCTCTTCCGCAAGAAAACCGTTTTTCTCAATAGTAATTCCATATTTTCTTCCCAACTCAAAGAGTTTGAGCGCAATGTCTTCGCTGTATATAGCTTGCTTTAAATCTTCTGGCAGCTTTTGGTATTGTCCTTCTATAAACTGCTGACTATATCTCGCCATAATATGATTGATTGGTTAGATTATATCTCTATACGGCCCCCCAGTCCGCCTATACCTCTTAACTCCTCTCTTGTTTTCCTTAAATTCTCTCTAGTTGCTTCAATATCCTCTTCATATTTTCTTAAAACTTCTGAAAAGTCGGTAACCCTCCTCTCTGACAGATGACCCTCTTTTTGTTTCTCTACCGTCGGTAGGTCTATATCCTCAATCTTTCTGATTTCCCTATTTATGTCGGCAACGCTTCTCCCCAAATTGTTTCTTTCTTCTGCGCTCGCGGCTTCCGAGAGCTTGCGTCTAACTTCGGTCAAGCTTTCCACTAAGGCGTCTCGTTTAGTTTTCAATTCCCTGCTTCTCTCTTCAATCCGTTTTACTTGTTCAAGTTTGCGTTCCGCATCCCGGACGGCCACGCGCAGATTTTCCGCTGTCTTTCGCAGTTCTTCTTCTTTTACAATTCCCTCCGGCTTTTCCGCGTCAGCCGGCAATAAACTACTTAACCCAAGCTCGCGAGCCGTACTGGTGCTCCAATAAGCGAATTGTCCGGGGGTCCAGTCCTTAACGATCTTTTTCCCTTCAGTTGTCTTCAGGTGTCCGATAACTTCAGCCGCTTTCGCGGGATTGGTGCGCGCGAATTGGCTATGATGCTCTCCCCGGGCAACTCTCAAGTACATTTCTTTCATAAGGTTGTCTCGTTCTTCGTTGCCGGAAGAGAAAGTGGTAGAGTAATCCATTTTTGTCATATCTGCCGGCTTTATCTTTTGCCACATGAACCATTGAGAAGATTCGTCGGCCTTAGCTTCTCGCCTGAATGCTTTTTTAAATCCTTCTTTGGCTTTATCTAGAGCATCGGCGCTTAAGTATTTATCTTTGGTAAGAGTCGGAAGTACTTTGCCAAATGACTGCCATTCTCCTCCGATTTGCCAGGTTTTTTCAACCATTCTATCCAACATTTCCGGACTGTAACCCTTGATGTCCGCTTCCGCGCCAAGATCTCCTCGTTCTTGAAGAGTTCTTGCCGCCTCCATATTTTCCGCCATAGTCAGGAAACTCCCTGCCGCTAAGGCGCGCTTTATTTCTCTGGTGGTCTTTTCTTTCATGCCTTTCCCGGCTTCTTCAACTTGTTTCCTGCTAACGGCAGCAACTTTCCGCAGTCCTGCGGTTGGCAGGGCAAGGACCCTTTGCAGGGCCGGACTCCGCTTGCCAATCGCCTCCTCTAATCTGGAAGACAAAGCTCCTAAGCGGGGCATGACCGTTCCGGCCGCGGCCCCCACCGCAAACCCTTTCGCAACCCCAAGCCCCTTCTTGGCGTACCCCTCTCCGGCCTTCATTAAGGTAGCGGCAAGCTGGATGCCCATGTATTTGGCAATAGCTAAAGCGCTTATAAGCAGTCCCAGGATAAGGGCAAACTGAAAGGCAGCGGGCAAATTGGCTTGTAGTTCCACCCCTCTGGCTTCAGCCGCGGTCAATGCCTGTATTCTGTCTCCCACATGCATGGCAAAAAGAAGCAGGAAAAATGAAATCGGGGCAAAGAAAGACCAATTTATAAGTTTTCCCAGCCACATTTTCCAATATTTGTCCTGCCCCGGAATTATTAAGGCCGCGAAAGCCAGAGGCGAAAGAATGGCAAGAAGTATAATAACAATGCCTCTGGCCAAAAAGAGGATGGCCAAAGATCCAATTACAAAGGTCGCAACCAAGAGGAAAAGAGCGCCGACAAAAGGGTTGAGAAACAAAGCAAAGGCCTGGGCGGAAACCACACCAATAGGGCCGAAGCTATCACCTCCAAGAGTGAATTGCTGCAGAAACATAGTAATGCCGCTAAGCGCTATTGTCCCTCCAACTAATTTTATCGCTCCCCAGGCGAGCGGAATAAGCAAGGGGGCAACTGCTTCTGCTTCGTTGGTCCCCGGTAAGGATCTGACTTGAGAGGTCTGCTGGGTGATGGTATTGTAGGCGAAAATTTGTGTAGCTGGCCCCTCAAAGGTTTCTATTGATTCTATTTGAGATTTTTCTTGCGGAGTTAACTGCACAGCGGCCTGCTGTTGTTCGGCTATTGCTTTTATCCGTTCTACATTCTTGGCGGCCGCGTTCATTGCGGTGTGGACATTTGTTATCTCCACGATTTTTGTGGATATGCCGCGGTATATCGGCTTTCCGGCTGAATCAGTTTTGATTGTGCCGGTTTTAGGATCTCGGTCAGGCCCCCCGGCTTTTTTCAGTTGTTCGGCAAAGGGCTTGGCCAAAGCATTGGCAAAATTAAAGACGGAGGAAGTAAGAGTTAAACTGAAGTTAATGAGAAGCCCCACTAAAATAACCCGCACCAGCAGGCGCCTGGCGTTGAATCTTTCCAAGCTGAAAATTATTCCAAAAGCAATCCAGAGCAAAATCAGAATAAGCAGACCGTTGACAATGTCCCGCGCGTATCCCCAAAAAACCGTAATCGGTCCGGCCGACACGATATTGGTAAAGATATTTTCCGTATTCCACTGAAAGGCAAAGTCAAGGATATTGGAGGCTATAGTTAAGAGCACTCCGGCCAGCGCCAGCGCTATTTGCCCGATAACAATAAAAGTTGCAATCGTTCCTCCGATTCCAAGCAGGGAGGTGCCGATATCTTTCAAGGATTTGGCCGGAGCGGCTAAACTAATTCCGGTAGAAACCCAAAGCAGAGAGAATACCAGAACGGTTCCCGCCATGAACAATATTTTTTTATGGTGATGCCGGGGTTTCATTAGAATAATTATAGTTTGAGTGATGCGTCTATTTTGGTGAGTATATCGCTGGTTTGCTCAAGCAACTGGTTAATGGCAAAAAGTTGTTTAATGAATGCTCTCGCTATGTCTTTAATGCGATCGTTATTGTCGGTTTTGGCGACATCGCTCTCCAGGGCGACAACCAAGTCAAGCTGATTCCGGAGGATCGTTCGCTGGGTAAGGAGCGCGGTGCGACTGACCGTAAGCTCCTGGCGTTTGGCGTTTTCCAGGGTTCCGGCCAGCGCCCGTTCAATTTCACGGCCAGTATCGTCAACGAGTGTCAGGGCGTTGGTGAGGTTGTTTTTGGTGCCGCGGAGTATTTCCTGAAGATCGCGCTTATTGCTCCCGGTTGAGATGGCAGCGGCGGGCAAAGCGCCAAGCTGTGCGGTCACATCTCCTAGGCGCAGAAGCATTATGGGAAGATCCTGGGCAACGCGCTGGATTTCAGACGGACTGGCGCTTGAGGCCAGGGATTGCGTGAGGAGCAGGAGATCATATTGGCTGAAGAGTATTTTTTTCTTCACCTCAAAAGTGGCGG
>CAYIFD010000037.1:0-5981 GCA_964362595.1 uncultured Candidatus Saccharibacteria bacterium | reverse complement strand
CCGTAGCTCCATCGGGAACACCTGCCACCCAATCGGGTGGAGGTCCTCCGGCGCCGCGATAGCGCATGACGGTCTGATACGCCATGATGAGAAGAATATTTTCTGATTCAAGCAAAATCTTTGAAACCAGAAAGCCGTCGCTGTGGAGCCCGGATTTCAAGAGCGCGTGCATGCCAGGTCGCCCTTGCCCGGCAGCTTTATAATCGTACATCCAGAAAGCCCCAAGAGTTGCTGCAATGTGTATTACCTCCTCTGCCGTGAGCGTCCCGGGTACATCCTCAACCGTAAGTGCAAAGATTTCCTCTTTTCCCATTCGGAGTATATCTTTCATCGTTCCCCCCTAAATCAAAAAGCCGAAATCATGATATCACGACTTCGGACTGTTCGCAATAAAGAGCTATGCTGTACGCACTAGAAGGGGTAGTCGTATCCTGCTTCCTGGTAGGATCGCTTTTCATGCGTCCGGAAGGCATCAATCGCTCGTCTTACTTCATCTTCCACCAGCGCAGGACTCCCGCTTCCGCCGTATTTCTTGAGCCAGGGAAAATTGTGGGCTCGTGACGAGGAAAGTATTCCCAGATGTCCGGCAAGAGATCCTTCTTTTACCACTAAGGGCATGACATTCTTGAACTCGCCCCCTTGCGCTCCGAACCCGGGAATCAAAGCAATGCCATTGGGACGAATCTTGCGAAACGTTTTATCCATCATTACCGTTGCGCCAATAACCGAGAAAATTGGACCAACTCCATGTTGATTGAGACCATACATCTCACTAAACCGTTCGGTCTGATACAACATAACTTCATGGGCAGTGGGGGGGCGTTCAATCAATACGGTTACTGCATCAATCACATCCTTGGTAAGCCGGAAAGGTTCCTGCTTCCCGGTAAGCTCTATACTCGAATTTGCCCTTACCACGGCATCTTGCAGGGTTGTTCCGGAAGGATTAGAGCTTCTAGTTACTACAATTGCCCCTTTCCCGCGCCTGAAAAATGGCAGGCCAGGGGTAAGCACATCCTCCCCCATCCAAGTGGTCACCGTCATGGCGTCAAATCCAAATTGACCGCAACCTTTTGGAAAAGCGTCTGCACCCAAATCGGAAAGATATGCTCGGTAATAAGGAATTTGAGTTTCCGTGATATCTCCTCGCTTGGCATCGCAGATCAAAAAGAATTCTTCTCTATCCTTGGCTAAGGTGTGGAGTGTTTGGCAAACCTCTGCCAGCATTACTCCGGCAAAGGGCTGGAAATCTTCGTAAAAAGCACACTGCAGTTTGAAGATGCGAATACCATTTTGCCATGCCGCCTGGCAAACTTTTGCAAAATAACAGCATACGCCACCAAGAAATACAGAGTTAAAACCAAGGATCCCCATCTGTCGCCACCATCTCATAACCTCAAGGAGTCGCTCAAAATATTCAGTATAGGCCGGGGAAGCGAACTGTTGGTAGAGTTCAGGACCTATTCCTTCTTTTGGATCGTAGTGTGGATCAAGCCCAACGCAGAGACCGGTGCCTTGATCCTTCTGAACTTCCCACAGACGAAGACCGGCGTTAAGCATGTCTTGGGTCATGACCATCCTCCTGTAAACGATCCGAAACCATCATAACAATCTCAAAAACCATGTCAAATCAAAAACACGCCAACCGGTTGGCGTGTTTTTGATTTGCAACAATTCCATGGAATTGTTGAATAGCACCCTGGGCAGAGATGGATTCAAAATGGGCGCGGCAGGACTCTCACCCGCCAAAGTTTTGTTTTACAAAATTTAGGCGGGCGCGCCTGCGTAGTCCGTAAACACATTAAAATGGGCAGGGTGAGAGTCGAACTCACGGGACCTACAAGAGGCAACTGATTTACAGTCAGCTCCCGCCCCCTACGGGACTACCTGCCCTAAGAATAAATTTAACGCTTCGCTCTGCCAATTTTCAATTTGTATATAAAGTTTTTTGTCGGCATACCTTATATGCGCCAGACCATGCGGCATTTTCCCTATTTTTTCTTGGCGAAAATCATATCTAATATATGGTCTAGTAAATTGTTTTAGAGAAATATTCGTAACTTTACTCCAAAACTTTTTAATGTTTCCTATATCTTGGTTAGCGTAGCAGTAAAGGTATACTCTTAAACGTTTCTCATCCACGCCGCATACTTCTCTTAGGAATCTGAGGAAGATTTTGACCATATCCGGATTGCTATTAGCAAAGTCTAGTATATGTTTCTTTTCGTAGTGTGATCCTTCCGCCCAGTAAAGCATCAGCCCGGAAATCCAAAGCAATTTTTCTTCAAAGTTCATTTTTATTTTAATTCGAAAGGTGGGTGCTTCCCGAAAAAATCTTAGAGAATTTGAATGTGCGGAAGTCCTTCTGGCTATACCATTCTTTTCTAAAATTCTATATACCTGTCTTACCGGTAACTCTAAT
Organism: uncultured Candidatus Saccharibacteria bacterium; assembly: GCA_964362595.1. Taxonomy (GTDB): domain Bacteria; phylum Patescibacteriota; class Minisyncoccia; order Sungbacterales; family HO2-52-23; genus CAYPPK01. Next base: position 3,559 of record CAYIFD010000037.1, on the reverse strand, counting down.
TTATCGGCTATTAGTACACCGCTAACTCCATTTTTATACATTTGCAATAAATTGTTTGCTTTATCCAGCATAGCTTAATTATAAAACCTATTACTTGATTGTCAAAGAAAATTTGCTATGCAGTTATCCACAATTGTCATTCTCAGCCACCTCTCGGATTTGAACCGAGGACCTTCATTCACCCCGTTAGAGCCATAGTCTAGCCGGAGGCCGGATTCGAACCGGCGACTTGTTTATCCCGTTAGAGCCGACCCCGAGAGTTGAACTCGGAACCTTCGCTTTACAAAAGCGTTGCTCTGCCATTGAGCTAGGTCGGCTCTAACAGGGCAAGCAAAAGTGTTGCTTTTTTGCCTCCTAGGCAAAAACCCGGGAAATTCTTTACGCTCGCACGGTTCCACCGGCTCACTAAATTTCCCGCCGAAGCAAAGCAATTTGCTTCAGCCCACTGAGCTAAGGTGGCGCTTATTCCTTTTTTCGGACCTCTTCAATTATACGAGGTTTTGAAGACGAAGGAGAGATCTTCTCTTGCGGCTCTTGTAATTTTTGCCAATATTCTTTGCCGCTTAAAGTTGTGTTCCCGTTGCCGTTTACTATTTCTCCATGCGTGCGGATTTTTTTCAGCAGGGCAACGGTTCCGTTGTCCATTCTCATCAACAGCAGATGCATCCGGTAGAATGTTTTCCCGAGAAAACTCCAAAAAACTTGCTTATGTTTCCCCTCCCGGTAATAACTCTTTATCCGGAGCAGGAAAAGCCGCATCCCGGCAGAGTCCTCCTCCAGACGCTCCGTGATCACTTGATCAGGAATAGCTATCAATTCCGGAATTTTCAACGACAGGCGATACCAGAAAACAAAAGCGCCAGCCAGAAATGAAACAGCAAGAATAATGTCAACAACCATGGTTAAATCTCTATACGGATAAATCTTTCTATTTTTATATTTTCCCCAAATTTGCCAACCGCTTCGTTAAGTACCTCCAGAATCGTCTTCCCCTGGTCCTTGATAAATTGCTGTTTAAGAAGCACGGCAACTTCCGCAGGGTCCAGGGCGGCAACCTGCATAGCCAGGTCATGCGCGAGTTCCTTGAATCCCGGATTGCGCGCCACAAAATCGGTCTCGCATAAAATCTCCACCAGAACTCCAATCCGGCCGTTGGCATGGATATAACCCTCCACAAGTCCGGCTTTGGTTTCGCGGCCAGCTTTTTTAAGAACCGCTCCTCCCAGTTTCTTTTCAATCTCCACTAAGGCCTTAGCCGTATTTCCCCCACTCTGCTCCAAGGCCTTCTTTATGTCCGAGACCCCGGCTCCGGTTTTTTCCCTTAACTCTTTTATTTGTTTTGTGGTGATTTGCATATTTGGCGAAGGTAAGTACTTCTGAAACGCTTAAGGTTGTGAGCGGGCATGGTCTGTCAAGGCTTTCGTTTATCGCCGTCCGCAGGACATACTGCCTTGACAGCCGCCGCAACCTTACGCGAGGAGCGAAACCTCGCCGGGGTTTCGCGACGCTTTCGGAAGTACTTGCCAAGCCAATAATTTGCTATTCCTTTTCTTCTTCTTCTTCTCTCTTCTGTTCCTGCTTCTGTCCTTCTCTCAAACCATCTTCTATCGCATCACCTATCCTTCCTACCATATAGCGTACGGAGGACAAAGCATCATCATTAGAAGGAATTGGGTAATCAATCGGGCCTACGTTGGAGTTTGTGTCTACCAAAGCGACAACCGGAACTCTGATTTTTTTTGCTTCCCGCACGGCAGTGTTATCCTCCGTAATATCCACCACAAACATAGCGTCGGGTATCCGTTTTAGGTTTCTTAGCCCGTCAAAATTCCTCTTTAGCTTAACTATCTCTTCTTCTTTTTTCATCCGCTCCTTTTTGGTATATTTTTCCAGCTCTCCTTCTGCCTTCTGCCGCTCCAAGTTCTCCAAATATTCCACCCGCTTAGAAACAACCTTAAAATTTGTCAAAGTTCCGCCAATCCAGCGCTCAACAAAGTATGGCATTTTCGTCTTATTCGCCACCCCAAGCACTGTTTTCCTGGCCGCCGGTCTGGTTCCGACCAAAAGTATAAGTCCGCCGCGAGCCGCAATCTTTTTCAAGAATTCAAGTGCTGCGGCCAATTTCTCCTTGGTCTTCGTAAGGTCAATTACAGAGATGGTGTTCCTAACTCCAAAAATATACGGCTGCATAGTCGGATGATTCTTGGATTTTGCATGTCCAAGATGCACCCCTGCCTTAAGCATTGCTTCAAGCTCTGGGTCAGCTACCGGAACAAATCCGCCCAGATTATCATTTAACGCCGTTGATTCTTGCATAATTAAGATAATAGCCGAATTATAGCATAAGCACAATACATTGACAATAGATTAAAATTAGTGTATAATTAGATAAGTTCGTGCAGATGCTTTTAGTTGAAATTTTAAACTAGATATGATACAATTTTGATTATTATGAAAACCGATGTCCATCCCAAATATCATCAAGCGGAGATTAAATGCGCCTGCGGCAGTATCTTTAAAGTCGGCTCCACCAAAGAGAGGATGGAAGTTGAAATTTGCTCAAAATGCCATCCTTTCTATACCGGTAACAAGAGAATTATGGACGCGGCCGGCAAGGTGGAAAAATTCAAGCAACGATTGGCCAAAAAGCGACAGTGATTTTATTAATGAATTTACAGGAACTCCAGCAGAAAAAAGCAGAAATTGGAAAACAGCTTAGTATGCCTGATGTTTTTCGTGATCCCCAAAAAGTCAAAGAACTAAGTATGGAGTACGGAAGAATTGAGAAGCAATTGGCCGAAGCAGAAAGAAACGGGGGCGAAGAAGACGAGTCGCATGAGGCAATAATGGAAATCAGAGCAGGAGCTGGAGGAGTGGAAGCATCTCTCTTTGCCCAAGAACTTTTTCTAATGTATTCACATTTCGCCAAGAAAAAGGGTTGGCAGACGGTTCTTCTTGATGAATCCAAAAGCGATCTGGGCGGCTACAAAGAAGTTGTGTTTGAGATCAGCGGTAGAGGATCCTATGACGCACTTCGCTGGGAATCGGGTGTTCATCGCGTACAGAGAATCCCCGAGACGGAAAAATCAGGACGAATCCATACTTCCACTGCTTCAGTTGCCGTGCTCCCAAAGGCGAGGGAAGTGGATATAGAAATCAAACCCCAAGACATTGAGCTTGAGTTTTCCCGCTCCGGCGGCGCGGGGGGGCAGAACGTGAACAAAGTTGAGACGGCGGTTCGTATTATTCATAAGCCCACCGGTATTGCGGTGCGTTCCCAGGAATCCCGCTCACAACAGAAGAATCGCGAGCGCGCCCTAGAGATTCTCCGCTCCAAACTGCTTGCTATAAAAATTAAGGAGGCAGAGAAAAAAATATCCTCCGAGAGGAAACAGCAAATTGGCACCGGTGATCGCTCCGAAAAAATCCGCACCTACAATTTTCCCCAGGATAGAGTCACGGACCATCGCGTAGAAGAATCATGGCATAATATTGAATCGGTCCTGGCAGATCGGAAGAGCACACGTCTGAACACCAGTCACGGCTACATCTCGTATGC
>CAYIFD010000036.1:0-6036 GCA_964362595.1 uncultured Candidatus Saccharibacteria bacterium | reverse complement strand
GCGATATGACCGGTTTTTGGTCTTTTAGAATTACTCAAGAATGGCGCGTACTTTTCCAGTTTTTATCTATTGAGATCATACAGATACTGCGAGTAGAGCATCGCAAAGATATTTATCGTTGAAAAATAAAATTCTTTTGGCACCGCTCGGTAGTTTAGATACAAAAAAGAAAAACAGGCATTTCTTTGCCTGTTTTTCCTGCTTTGTGCTTCGACAAGCTCATCACCCTTCTCCGCTTTAAGCTTGCCCTGAGCAAGCTCGAGCAGAGCGAGAGCGCGTTGAAGGGTTGCAGAGGTGTGTCGTCATTGGCACCAGATTATTTTAGATATCAAAGCTATTTATCAGTTTGGATTAAGTTATTAAAATTGAGAGAGCCCGGAAGGCGACACTGGATGTGTGGGCTCTCTCTCGGGCTCAGGTCAGGCTGTCTTCTTGGAGATCAGCTTTTTCTGTATATTCTGCTATCTTGCAAGGACAGATCAGTGCTTGGTCTCCGCATTTCGGGCACTCTTCCATATCACAATTGAAGATATGGAGCATTCCCGGTTCAGCCAAGCAGTCGTGGCAGAGTTCGTCGGCCTTGGTTTTCACCTTGCCGAATCTTTTTTCGGCTCCCCAAGGAATCCTTGGGTGAGCCACTCCGCCGATGACAAAGTTCTTTTGGTCACGCTGGGGCCTTACGCCTTCTTGATACTTGTCGTACCACTTCTGCCCCCTCTGTTTTTTCAGTTCACTCTTTTTCATTACCCACCTCCTTATAAAACAACAATATCACCTTTCGGTGATATTGTCAAACGAATTGCAGAGGTGTGCCGTGGTTGCTTGCCCCGTTTAATTACGAAGTAATTTTTTCGGGGGCACCAGATAATATCAAATATACAGGAGATTTATGCGTTTGGGAAGGCGTATTGAAACAGAAAACCCGCCGAAGCGAGCTTTCCGCTGGCGGGCTGGTAAATGTGCAGGTTCTCAGAAAAGACGAGTAGGCGTCCTACAGCAAGGACTTGATATCTTGAAATTTTTGTGGGCGTTTACCTTTCCATCGTTTCAAGATGCCGACAATCATGTCGGCGACGCCGTCTTCGTCCAAGCAGCACAGAATTTCATCTCCTCTGAAAAACATGATACCCGTGGATTGTTCTCGATTGCCTGAATACTGGACGGCTACAGTCATATCCCGTCCTAGAATTCCACTCCTCACTGTAAATTCAAACTCTTCACTCACTTGAACCATAATTCATCTCCTTTGGATCAACTTATCAAAACAGAACCACCTTAGCAGATTCTTTGGTTATTGAAAAGAAAAAGTATATTGACTATAAAAAACTATTCAATTAACTTAAGGACAGTTCATAAGGAGATGAAGCCATGGAACATGGTAGAAAGACAGGCAGAATTATCCGTTTGCCTCTGGTGGAGCGTTTCACGGTCATCGGCCGGGAAACTCGGGCAGAAACTTCAGTGCTCATGGAGGTAGATGAAGTTGGTTTGTTTGTCTACTACCGTAAGGAGCACGAAAACCACGTGCCCACGCCAGAAGAAGTGCGCCGCCGGCACCTCATCGGACTGAAACACACTCACTGCTACATTGAGGCGTCAACGCTTAGTGGCGCCATCAACCGTTTCTTCAGGGAGTGGCCGGGTGCAACCACGGGCAAGAAGGCCCAAGCCCTCATGGTTGACGAGAGGCCGGATGCCCGCATCGAGGTCTATCCGGAATGCCAGCACATGCATTATACCGAAGACGAAACCATCGTCTGCGGCAAGGTTCAGTCGGACGGAATCAACGGCGAACACGGCGGTTGCGTTCTTGAAGGTTTTGACCCGCCCGGTTTTCCTTGTCCCATTGAAAGATTCTGGCTTATGAAGAAAGTGAACTGAAGGAGGTTGATATGGATCGAAAGAAGTTTGAGGAAGAAACCAAAAAGTGGCACGACCTCCTCAAGCAGGCCAAGAACTTCTCAGAAGGGAAGAGTGATTTTGAGACTGAAGAAGTTTTTGAGATCACGGTGGCCGAAGTTCTCGGGGTCGGCCACTACATGATGAAGCCGCCGGAAGTATCTGTTGTCCGGGACACCGAAGGCCGGATCTGGCTCGTTCCAGAAACCCAAGGCGAAGACGGCGAACTTCAAGGGCTTGTCAGCCGCCACAATGTCGGTCCGGGGATGAAGCTCCGGCTCAGAATCAAGAAGACCTTCTTCTATGAGACCAAGGTCTTCCCGCTCACTCCCGAAGCCGAGCCGATTGCTCTTTGAAGATATTCAGAGGGTGTCTGACCAACGCGGTCAGACACCCTCTTTTTGTTTTTTGAAAATATATTTGACATATCTTTGTTTTTGGAAATATAATTAAACTAACTATGAAAACTAAAAAAATAAAAATAGAAGTTAAAACTTTATATGGCGTATTTAATGTTATTCTTGAATCAGAACCGGATATGGGCGGTTACATAATTACCGTTCCAAAAAAATCTGATGTTATTTCTTGGGGTAAAAATCTTACCCATGCCAGACGAATGGCTAAAGAAGCGATCGAGTGTTCAGTTGAAGGAGATATTCTTATCGCAGCTGAAAAAGAAAAAACAATCACTATTCGCCGGCAGCGGATTCACGCATGAGTATTATTCCGATACTTGTTGCCCGCGAGGTTCTTTTGAGACTTCTTCGCGCCGGTTTTCGGATTGTCGCTACTAGAGGAAGTCATATAAAACTATTTAATCCTATAACAGGCAGAAAAACCGAGGTCCCAATGCATCCAGGTGATTTGGGCCGCAAATTGATTTCTAAGATTCTTAAACAGTCCGGTCTCTCTATTGAAAAGTTTTTAAAATTATAAAAGATAGATATTCTCTTTTGGCGCCGCTCGTTTGTCGCATGTCTTCGAGCTTTCTCGTACCTTTGACGGAGACAAAACACACTTTGTTGCGGAGGCGGGAGTTGCACCCGCGACCTTCTGGTTATGAGCCAGACGAGCTACTACTGCTCCACTCCGCTAATAAAAATACTATAACAAATAATCTTGAAAATCAAGCGGGATTAAGTTAGTATCTTGTTTATTGCCGGTGTAGCTTAATGGCAAAGCGACGGTTTCATACGCCGCTGATAGAAGTTCGATTCTTCTCACCGGCATCATAAAAAAATCGCGCGACTACCCGGTAGCCGCGTGGAGGAAAGAACAGGTTCTAAAAACATTTGTAAATCTATGCGAAAAAAGTTATAAACAAGATGTTGCAGCCGTGGTGTAGCCCGGTTAACACGCCTTCCTGTAGAGCATGCAGCTCTTAGGGGAAACTCTAAGATGAAAAATTCGGGATAACGGTGAAACCTGTTCCGCCAGCCGGCGGATGGCAATACCGTGGGAACCTCGCCTTTGCGGGGGCGCCGTAGAGACTAGATACCGAATTACCTAAACTTCATTGAGCATGGTAAAGATATAGTCCACGCAATTATGAAAATAATTGGTTAAGTGCACGAAGGAGATCGCCGGTTCAAATCCGGTCGGCTGCGCTCTTTTTATGAATATAGAGATTGATTCTCCCGAGGAGAAAGAACTCATCGAACAATTGAAAAAGAGAGACGACCCAGAGGCAAAGAGACTGCTTCGGTTTTTGAGCATGCCGGATTTGTCTCGGAATCCAGAGAGCCCAATCTATGAAGTGGTTCAAAAAGTGATAAGTATTCCGGACTTCAAGGATTTTGACATCATTAAAACTCCGGAGATCGTACCGACCGACATCACTTTTGATTTGTTTGATTTTCCCTTAGACCATCCTGTGCGTTCAAAATCCCACACTTATTATGCCGATGAAAAAAACATACTCCGGACCCATACTACTGTAATGTGGTACTACTATCTGATGCAGCCGGAGATTAAGGAACGCATTGCTCGCCATGAACCAGTTGGTTCTTTCTGTTTTGGCAAGGTTTATCGAAAAGATGAGATAGACCGAAGACATATGCCGGTTTTCCATAACATGGATATCTGGTATTTGTGTCCCAGAGAGCAAAAGGTTATTACTGTTGAAGACTTGAAAAATGTCCTGACAAAAATCGCGAAAACTCTGTTCGGCGATAAAAAACTTCGTTTCAACGAAGATAAATACCCTTATACCGATCCTAGTCTGGACATGGAAATGGATAGGGGCGATGGAAACTGGCTTGAGATTTTGGGTTCAGGTGTGGTCAAGGGGAGTGTGCTTGAAAAGTTTGGAGTGGACTCGTCCGTATACAATGGTTGGGCTTGTGGTCCCGGCCTTGAACGTCTAGCCATGATTAGTATGGATTTGCCAGATATTAGGTTATTTTGGTCAGAGAATGAACGGGTTAAAAGACAGCTCAATCTTGGCCAAAAGTTCGCCCCGGTCTCCAAGTACCCGGCAATTACCCGTGACATTTCTTTTGTTGTCGGCAAAGATTTTATTCCCAACAACTATTTTGATTTGATTCGCGATCTGGGCGGCAATCTGGTTGAAGAAGTTCAACTGATTGATAAATATGAAGATCCGGCAAAATTCGGGCCGGATAAAATCAGCTACACTTACCGGATAATCTATCGGTCTGGCGACCGGACTCTGCTTTCAAGTGAAGTGGATAAAATCCAGGAGCAGATCTATCGGGAAACAGCTGTGCAATTCAAGGCCGAATTGCGTTGATTTTGTTTATTTAATCTGCTAAAATTAAAGAGTGGTTAAATCAGTGAAATAGCCTCAAAAATTAGACAGAAGAGAGGTTGTTTCTTTTTTTAATGGCCAAAGAAAACGAAAATAATAATCAATCTTATACCGCCAAAGATATTTATGTCCTTGAGGGTTTGGATCCGGTTCGGAAAAGGCCGGGCATGTATATCGGTTCAACCGGACCGTCTGGTTTGCATCACCTAATTTACGAAACCGTGGACAACTCTTTGGATGAAGCCATGGCCGGTTTTGCCAAAAACATTGAGATTAGAATCATGCCGGATAACTCTGTTTCGGTAAAAGATGACGGCCGGGGCATTCCGGTTGATGTTCACGCCCAGACCAAGAAATCAGCTTTGGAAACGGTCATGACCACTTTGCATGCCGGGGCCAAATTCGGCGGCAAATCTTATAATATTTCCGGCGGCCTCCACGGCGTCGGCGTTTCCGTGGTTAATGCTTTATCTCAATGGATGAAAGTTCAGGTTTCCCGCGACGGGGGATTGCATGAACAAGAGTATGAAAGGGGGAAAGCCAAAAAGCCAGTTAAAAAAATTGGCAGATCTCCAAGTGATTTCAAAAACGGAACTATTGTCACTTTTTTGCCGGACGAAGAAATTTTCAAAGAAATAAAATGGGACCTGCACACTCTTCTGGATCATTTTCGCCAGCAAGCCTATTTGGTTAAGGGCGTGAGGATAGATATTTTTGATGAAAGGAATTCGGTAAAATCAGTAAGGCCAGAAACAAAAAAAGAAACAGTTCATATCCCAACCTATACTTTTTATTTTGAAGGCGGCTTGGTTTCTTATATCGGGTTTTTGACTGAAGGCGAGCAGATTAAGCACGGAAATATTTTTTATGCCGCTAAAGAAGCAGAAGGCATTATGGTTGAAACTGCTTTCCAATATCTTGAGGATATAGTCGGCAAAGAATTCTCTTTTGCCAACAATATCTATACTGGGGAGGGCGGAATGCACATCACCGGTTTTCGTTCGGCTTTGACCCGGGTTTTGAACGATTACGCCCGGAAAGAGGGCTACTTAAAAGAAAAAGACGATAATCTGACCGGCGATGATGCTCGAGAGGGTTTGGCCGTGGTTGTTTCAGTAAAGATAAAAGAGCCGCAGTTTGAGGGCCAAACCAAAGCCAAGCTTGGGAATCCGGAAGCCAGAACCGCTGTGGAAGCGGTTTTAGGCGAAGCCATTCCTGATTGGCTGGAAAGAAACCCCAATGATGCCAGAGCCATAATGGAAAGGGTGATCTTGGCGGCTAAGGCGAGAATGGCGGCCAGAGCCGCCCGGGAGACTGTTTTGAGAAAAGGCGCTTTGGACGGATTGGCTTTGCCGGGCAAGCTGGCG
>CAYIFD010000035.1:0-6593 GCA_964362595.1 uncultured Candidatus Saccharibacteria bacterium | reverse complement strand
TTCCCTACACGACGCTCTTCCGATCTAATAGGGAAGCAAAGATCGTACGATCGCTTGGGACTCCACTTCCATAGCCAAAACCTTTAGTCCCGCCCGTCTAAGCACCCCGAGGTAGGATTCCACTACCGTCTTTGGAAAAGCGGAGATCACCACGTCCAAATGGTCAAAATTACTGTCTGGCGGCTCCACAACTTCATAGTCGTAGACCAGCTCATTTAATGGCAGAGGAATATTTCCTTCAATTTCCCAGCGAATCGCGTTGGCTACTTCATCCCGCTTGATTTTGGGGATCTGAATCAGGCGCAAAAATCCTTCTTCCTCCGGCAGCGAGACCACGGCAAAAGCGGAACGGAATTTTCCCCATTCTTTGGCCAGCCACCCAGATAATATCTTTTCCAATTCGTCCTCCTTCTTAATCTTGCCGTTCTCAATCACGGCTTCCGGAACGGGTATCTCCCCAAAGATATCCGGCTTAGGCCCCTTCCCGTCCGGACGAAACTGCAGATATTTTATGGAAAGGTCGGAGATATCAAGACCAAAAACCGGAATCCTGGTCCAGGAATCCGCCCAGCGCAAAATTTTTTCCCGAAGCGCCATATTAATCATTATACCACTACTCCGCCTCCTTCCAATATTTAAGATCATATCCTCCGGAGGGGCCGGAAGAAAAATTAAGGTTGGCCAGGCCGGAGTCATAGGTGACTGTGGCGTTGTTATCGAGCCGCAATTTGTATCCCGTTGCCTCGGTGATATTGACTCCGTTATGGAGATTAATCATGCCCTCTGAAGCGTAAAATATGACACCCGACGCGTTATTATGAATGTCAATCGCTCCGTTGTGGTGTCCACACGCTCTCCCGCCAGGAGACGTTGCTGATGTACCGTCACAAGCAAGAGTGCTTAATATCATAAGGGAGCTTCCAGCAGTTCCGGACCCGGAGAACGTTCCGTTGTTCGCAATATGGACCCATCCATCCGCAACTATAACGCATGATCTCTCCGCATAGGAAGTATCGCAACGTATGGCCGATCCGTTGGAAATGTCTATATCCCCATGGACATAAATTGTTCCGGTTACGGTGAGAGTTTTGTTATTGCTTGTTATCAGCAGGTTGCCGGTTATCTCTCTTGGACCCAAAGAGGTATCGGTGGTTATCGTAAGATCGCCGACGATTTGTCCTCCTGCCGCCGCGTCTGTCTTCCATTGATCAATATTTGCCTGCGAGATTGGCATATTAGAAAGCGGTTCATCCGGTGAACTCGGATTAGCTGTTCCCAGTGTAAGGGGATCTGCGCAAGTTGGATTTGAAGGATTATTGAGGAAATTAAGCGAGCTTGCATCAATGCTCTGGTAATACGCGTCCCCGCAAATACTGCTTGTGAGAATCGTATTTGCCCACGCGCTCCCGGTTACGATTATGTTTTCCAAGGTATGGATGCCGGATCCAAAGTATGTCTTAAAACCAAGATCCCCGGTAATCTGCGTCCAGGCGCCACCACTGCTCCAGTCCTGTTTGTATTTTCCCACGCCGTTTCCATATCCGTTATTTGAGTCCTTGCACCACACCCAATACTTTGTGTTATTTTGCGAAGCGTCAAGGACAATCCAATAGATATTGCCGGATGTAAGCGCGGGGGGCGATGAAAATACTATGTCAATCCACCCATAGCTTGTGGTGACAAGACCTGCCGAAAGCGTTCCGTTCGCAAGCGATGTTTGGGACGGCGAGCCGGAAGCATCAGCGGTAATACGAACGTTTATGTCTCCGGGATTGCCGACTTTTTTAATATAGATGCTCATCTTTACAAGTGGTGCCGTGGAAGGCGCGGAAAAACTTTGCGAAAAATCGATTTGAGGGTTGGTTTGCCCGGCAATCTGGTCTTGATTGCATACGGTTGAGCGCGCCTGGACGCTTTCTTCGACATTTCCCGCAACGATTACGTCTCCGCTTATCTTTGCGCCGCTTTCTCCTGCCACATTGCCGTTTGAGTAGATGTTTCCGATTACTTGCGAGTTTTGCCCCATCTCCATTCCGCCGTCGCCAACCTGCACCCCGTAGTAAAAATTAACCGAGGTGGTGTTTATCGTGATAAATGTTTCAAGGTTCTGCTGAAATTGATCCATTCTGCCTTCAGAACGAATAAGACGTTGATTGTTTTGAGTGGTTGTATTAATGGTGGCGGTGCCGGCGCCAACCGCCAGCGTCTCCGTCGCTTCTAACTGTTTGCCGGTAACAATCCTATACACAGCGTCCTAAATACCGGCTTCGTATACATAACGCGACTCTACGGATTTAACGAAAGCGCGGTTGGAGGCCGCTTCCTTCAAGGAGAAAAAAGTAAAGGAGCCAATAACGGAAAGAGCCACGACTAAGGTAAGTATGGTGGCGGTAATGGCGGCATATCCGTTCGCGCCACGGCGCGAACGGAATGCAAAATGCAAAATGCAAAAATCAAAATTTAGGTATCGCTTCGCGATGATCTTAAAATTTACTAATTTTGAATTTTGATCTGTCATTTTGATTTTTAATTTTTGATATTTAATTTTGTTTAATAATTTCCTCTTATCGCCGTTGTGGAATTCAAAGTTATGGAAGTCGGAAAGCGGGAAGCGGAATCCACCTGAATGGTTACTTTAACGGCTTCCCGATTCAATCCCTGCGCTATTTGCTCCAAATGGAATTTCACCACGCGAACGGAAGCGGCCGAAATGGCTGTCTCTCCCCCGCCTTCTTGGCGCGTCCAGAGCCGCCCGTTGTCCACCCAAAAATCAACATAAGCGGTAGTGTGGCCGACAGTAGTATTGAGTTGGGTAATAAGCGAGAGCTGTCCCGAATCCTGATTGAAACGGCTGGTGGGAGCATACACTTCATTGGCCTGGCCTATGCTTTTGTTTATGTTTTCAAGCATCAGGCGGGCGTTGGAGATGACCTCCCTCTCGGCATACGCGCGCTGGTAAGCGTTAACAGTTTGGATAAGGAAATTGGCAATCAATACAGATACCCCGCCAAGAAGTGCTACATAAATAACAATCTCAATCAGCGAAATTCCCCTTTTTGCGTTTTGCTTTTTATTGCAGATCATAAATCCTGAACCCGAAATCATATTGATCCAACTGCTGTCCCTCATCGCTCGGATTAGACAGCCGTCCTATGTAGCGCCTGGCTTCCCCGCCCGCGTATGGGCTGGATCCGGTTTGCATATAACCCCAATGAATAGTGCCGGCCGAGCCGCTGCCGGCATCAGTGGAAGTTGGAACACTGCGCAAGCGAATATAATATTTTGTTAAAGCGGCCAAGGAAACCGGACTGGAAAAGCGAAACTCCACCCAAGTAAGGCCGCTGTTTGAAATGGTGGAGGAAGTTATGGTGTTGGAAGCGCCCAGGATAGTTCCGGTGGGAGTGGCGCGAAGTTCCGCATATATATTGGAAGGAGTGGCGGTGGTTCGCCTTAAATAAAGTTCTACCTTGGTTACCTGGATAGCGGCCGAAAGGGTGGTAAATCCTTGCGCCGGATCCCCGTCTCCCGAATTGTTGGCTGGAAAATTGGCCAGATCCGCGTCCGTGGCCGCATCCCCAAAGAATATTGCCACTGCCTCGCTCTGTCCTCCGACCGCACTAAGAAAATCGGTAAAATAGGAGACGAGGGTTGTAGTTTTTTGGGTAGTGGTGGCGTAAGCGGTAACCAAGCGGGTACCCGGATCGTCCGAGCCGCCGGAGGAGACAATACGGCCTTGCCCGTCGCGGCTTACTTTTCCAAAAATGACATAGCGATTATATTTTCCGTTAATAAGGCCGGGGGAGGTGGTGGCGAGCGACCACTTGCTATTCACCACCACCGGATAGTAGGGAAGAGAAGGACTATTCAAGGGGCTCTGGGTGCGCCAGCGGATATTTCCGGCCCAGGATTCGTCCCGCACCGAGCGCACCGCCTCCATTGCTTCCTGGGCCAGGAGCACTGCCTCCAAATTTTCTTTTTCGTTTCGCAGTAATTTTAAAGAAACAATCCCGGCCTGCAGAAATCCGAAAAATGTCCCGGCGATGATGGCGGTAACGATAATGATTTCAATAAGACCAAAACCTACATTTCTACTCTTCTTCATAAAGAAAATTGAGGAATATGTCTTTAAAAACACTCAGACATATTCCGAAATTTTATGGTTCTACTACCGTTCCTCCAAAAGTCCAGATGGTTATATTTTGGCAGTCGGCATTGTAGGTAGCCATGTCGCTGGTATCAAAAGTTATTTTCACCTGCTTGGTATTTTTACGGCAGTCCCGATCCACGGAAAGAGCGGTGGCGGTATCGGTAATGGAAAGAGAGTGGATGCGCAGGGTCTGATCCTGCCCTCCCACGGTTACGGTTCCTGACCAATCAAAAGAAGTTCGCGGCGCAGATGGAGTTATGGTTACCGGATACACCGTATCCGGATTGGGGGAATCGCTGAAAGTAAGAGTCATGGTCAAAGAATCTCTTATGGTCCCCGCTAAATTAAAAGTGCGATGGCGCGTGTCTATGACGCGGCTTCCGGCGGGTGCCGGAGCCGAACCGGTCCGGTATGCTTTTCCGGAGCTGTCCACGGTTACCGGGAAAACAGTCCCGCCTGTTCCTATCACTCTTAAATCAAAACTGCCCGCCTGATTTGTTCTTCCGTCCAACCGATTAAAAACCACTTCCTGGCCTCCGCCGGCAAGGGAGATATTGGTAATTTCAATATTGCTTGGCAAATTAAAGGATTGAGTGAAAGAGGCGCTGGCATAAGTAGTTCCGCGAAAAAGGATATACCCAGACGCCTCCAGTATGACTCCCCAGGAAGAATTGTCCTCCCCGGCTAAGGTCTTGGTCTGGGTCAGGCGCAGGATGGAGATAACCTGCTGTCCGGAATTGGTGAGGTCGCGCACGTTGCGGGAATTGACGAAAGAAACCAGCCCGATACCCCCAATGAGCGCCAAAATACCAACATAGATGAGAAGCTCCAGAAGAGTAAACCCTTTGAAAGAATTCTCAATCATCAATTTTACAATTTTCAATCAATTGCCCAATAATTCAATTTTCAATTGAAAATTCAGAAAATTTGAAAATTCATTGAAAATTGGTCATTGAAAATTGGAAATTAACTAAATATTTCCTAAACTTCCATAAATCGGCTGCAGTATGGAAATTGCAAAGAATCCTACGGCAATACCCACGACAATCATCAGCAGCGGTTCAATCACGGTAGAAAGGTTTTTGGTGGTTTCGTTGACATCTTCTTCAAAGAAGATGGCGATGCGCAGGAGCAAGTCCCCGAGCTTGCCGGTTTCCTCTCCCACCTTGATCATTTGAATGACAATTGGCTGGAAAATGTCCGGATAAACCGCCAAGAGTTCGTTTAACTGCTTGCCTTTCTGAATATCGCCGGCTGCCGCTTTTATGGCTCGCCGATAGAGAATGTTTCCGAGCACTTTGGAGACGACCTCCAGGGAGCGAACAATGGGCACGCCGGAAGTGATTAGGTAAGCAAGCGTCCTGGTGAAGCGGGCCGTATTGAATTTCTTTACCAATGTGCCGAAGATGGGAACCCGGATGATGAAACGGTCAAAAAGTTCTTTTCCTTTTTCCGCTTTCAAAGCCCTCCAGAAAAGGACGACGGTCAAAATAGCGCCGACTAAAAACCAGATAGCGTAATTCAGCATCAAGTCGCTCAAAAAGATAATAATCTTGGTAGTGAAAGGAAGCTCCGCCCCCAGTTCTTTGATGGTCTGGGTCAAGGTAGGCACCACATAGATCATCATGAGAAACCCCACCACCAAAAGAGCAGAGACGATGATGCCGGGGTACATCATGGCGCCTTTGACGCGCCTGTGCAGGTCATAATCCTTTTTCATTTGTCTGGCCAGAAGCTTTAACACCAGAGTCAGCTTTCCCGTTGTTTCCCCAACTTCCACCATATTTATATAAAGAATCCCAAACACCCCCTCGTACACCTTGAGGGATTCGGCCAGGGACTTTCCTTTGATGACGGATCCGTTCACCTCCGCCAGTATCCTGCGGAACTTGGGATTGGCGGTCTCCTGCATCAAAGCATCCATAGCTCGGGTAAGCGATAGCCCGGCCGATACCATAACCGCCAAGTTTCTGGTAAAGAACATTTTATCAACGATGCTGATGGGCTTAATACGGGAAACAAGTTTGCCAAGATCAATGCCGGCAATAAGTTTGACCAAGCCGGTTTTCCCCCCGGAGCCGGTTTCAACATTTAAAAGCAGTAAACCCTCCCCTTTAAGGAGCTGGGCCAAGGACCTCTCATTTTCCGCCTCCCGTTCCCCCTTCACAATCTCCCCGGTCTGCCTGGCGGCGGTATAAGCAAAAGTAGCCATGTATTATATAGTAGCATATCTATGGCTAAACTATTTCCACAAGTTGAAGAAAACGTAAAATAATGTTAAAATTTGAATGATTTGGAGGTGTGGCAGAGCCTGGCTTAATGCGATGGATTGCTAATCCATTTGGGGCTTTAAAACCCCTCGGAGGTTCAAATCCTCCCGCCTCCGCAATATTTCGAAAAGGGTTTCAGAACCAAAAATATGGTCGGCGCGAAGCGCCGTCTGTTC
>CAYIFD010000034.1:0-6771 GCA_964362595.1 uncultured Candidatus Saccharibacteria bacterium | reverse complement strand
CCGCAGAGCCCAGGGTTCGTTGCCAAACATCCAGAGCGAGATCGCCTGTATATTTATAAAAAGCCCTTCCCGGCCGTTGTTTTCCGGGTAGAACCATTTAAAATTTCCGCTAGACAGCGCCTCTAAGCCGTTATTTCCGTTCATGGCTTCATCCGGGTAAAGCCCTAGAGGGATTTCGGTAATCAAGTAGAACCTAAAAAATCCGCCCAAGAGCAGGATGGCGAGCAGTAGAAGCAAAGAAGTGGATTTACTCATTAATGTGGATTATACTATAATTGGCAGCGAGGGAGAAGTAAAAACTAGTTTTTACTTCAACCGGAAGATATACTCGTTGATTTCCATGCCTGAAGAACAACAAAAAGAAATTTATTCCTCCCCGGAGGAGGAGATAAGGTCTCTGGAGCAGAAACTGGACGCAAAAAAGCGGGAGCTGCAGGAGCAAGGAGCCCTGGTTGAGGAAAAGGACGCTTTCCGTGAAATATTGAAAGAGCATATAGACAAGTCGCGTTCTTCATCTAAACTCCCGGCCGCACAATCTCCAACCCAACCCCCGCTGCCGGCGGATTTGCAAAAGCACGCTCGCGATCTCAAGAAAAAAGAGGAACGGGAAGCGCAAGTAAAACATCTGATTGAACTTGCTCTTACTCGCAATATTCGGGACGCAGTCAAAGTGGCCGAGTCGGCTACGCCCTGGATCCTGGACGAACTCCACGATCATTTGGTGGACGATTTTTATGACAAGCTTTTGGCCTTGCGCAAATTAAAAGCGCTTTAGAGAGCTCATCTAAATGGATCCCTTTTTCATTTTCGCAATTTATGTAGGAGTGGTGGCACTGGCCGCTTTTTTGACTTTGCTTCTCTTGCTTTTGCGCTATCTTGCGCGCCGAGGCCTTATCTCCCGCTCGCTTAATCTGGAGTTGCTGGCCGTGCGCTTCCAGCCCTTTTACCAAATACAGCCGCAAAATCAGCAGGAGCCGGGTATCCAGCAGATCCGCGAAAAGATCGCTCTCATGGAGCAGTTCTACGCGAATCTTTACGGCATCCGCGAAAATTCTTTCCGAACATTTCTTTACGGCAAGCCAACTTTTGCCATGGAGCTTGCCATACCGCATGTGGGAGAAGAGCTTTTATTTTATGTGGCCGTATCCCGGCGTCTTATTCCCGCGGTGGAAAAAGTCATTCAAGGTATTTTTCCGGACGCGCATGTGGAGCGCTCGCGCGACTACAACATATTCAATCCGGAGGGGGTAAGTGCGGGCGCCAACATGGGCCTGAAGGTCAATCCTTATTTTCCGATTCGCACTTATCAAAAACTTGAGACCGATCCGATGAAGGAATTAACCAACATTTTTACCAAGCTTGCCCGGGAGGGCGAGGGAGCGGCCTTGCAAGTTGTGGCGCGGCCGGCTGGAGGTGAGTGGAACCAGAAACTGCGCAAAAGAGTGCGCCATCTTTATGAAGGCAAAGGATGGCATGAAGGATTTTTCATGAAGGTCTTGAGCGAGATTATTGATTTCTTCTCTCCTCTTTCCGATGAGGCGCGCAAGCGCCAGCAGGAAAAACGCCTGACACCGCTCCAGGAAGAAATGGCTAAAGCCATGGACGGCAAGGCCGGCAAGCCGTTGTTTGAGGCAAATATCCGTCTGGTTGCCTCCGCTCCGACTTTGGAGAGGGCCAAAAGTATTCTCCTTGGTCTGGAACTTTCCTTTGAGCAATATTCTGACCCGGCCTTGAATAGTTTTAGCAGCGAGGAGGCAAGGGGCAGAGGATTGCGCAATCTTTTCTTCCATTTCTCTTTCCGCAGTTTTGACGAGAAGAAAAAAATAATCCTGGGTACCGAGGAGCTGACCTCTGTCTTTCATTTCCCCAATGTGACCATTGAGACGCCGCGCATCAAAATCCAAAAAAGCCGCCAGGCCTCGCCGCCGGTGGAGCTTCCCTCCGAGGGCTTGCTTTTGGGATTTAATGAATTTCGCGGGGAGCAAAGAGAGGCAAGAATGCTGGAAGAAGATCGCCGCCGGCACCTTTACATCATCGGCCAGACCGGAACCGGAAAATCCGTATTCCTGGAAAATATGATCATCCAGGATTTGCGGGAGGGCAGGGGGGTCTCCGTTATTGATCCGCACGGGGAGCTCGTGGGCAAAATGCTCGGATTTGTTCCGCGCCACCGCATGCAGGATGTGATTTATTTTGACCCGGGCGATACCAAGCGGCCTATGGGCTTAAATATGCTGGAATACGACCCCGGTTTTCCGGAGCAGAAGACCTTTATCGTAAACGAGCTTTTCTCCATTTTTCAGAAACTTTACGGAGCAGTGCCCGAGGCGCTTGGCCCTATGTTTGAGCAGTACTTCCGCAACGCGACTATGCTGGTTATGGACGATCCTTCCTCGGGCAATACGCTTCTTGAAATTTCCCGGGTCATGTCGGACAAGCAATTTCGCGACCTCAAGCTCTCGCGCGCCAAAAACATTGTGGTTAAAAACTTCTGGACCCAGGTTGCCGAGAAAGCCGGAGGCGAGTCGGAGCTTCGCAATATGGTTCCCTACATTACTTCCAAATTTGATGTTTTCTTGGCCAACGAAATTATGCGCCCCATCATTGCCCAGGAAAAATCCGCATTTAATTTTCGGGAGATCATGGACAGTCAGAAAATTTTTCTGGTCAATCTTTCCAAGGGGCGCCTGGGCGACATCAACTCCTCGCTCATCGGGCTTATCATTGTAGGCAAAATTTTGATGGCGGCCTTGGGGCGGGTAAATGTAGGCGAGGAAAAGCGCAAGGACTTTTATTTATATATAGATGAGTTCCAAAATGTAACTACCGACTCTATTGCCACCATACTTTCGGAGGCCCGCAAATACCGATTGGATCTTGTCATCACCCACCAATTTATCGGCCAGCTAAAAGAGGAAATCAAAAAAGCGGTTTTCGGCAATGTCGGCTCCCTGGCAAGTTTCCGCATTGGCTCGGATGACGCCGAATTTATGGCCAAGCAATTCAAGCCGATATTTACCGAGCAGGACCTCTTGAATTTGGACAACTATAACTGTTATCTTAAATTACTGGTCAACGGCCAGACCACCCAGCCCTTCAGTTTAAAGACCTATCCTCCTAAAAAGAGCGATACTGCCGCGGCCGAGCTTGCCCGCGAAATATCGCGGACCAAATACGGCCGCTCTTTGGAGGAGATTGAGGCCGAAATCCTGAAGCGGCACGAAAGTCCAACACTTTAATACCTAACAATTGTTGTATTTTTACATGATTACCAAACATGACTACGCTATCGGGGCTCTGCTGGGATTTATGGCCGGCATATTCCTGCTGCCTACGGTTATCAATCTGGGATTGCGCGACCTCGGGGTTCTTGCCGCGGTTCCGATGGTCTTTCCTCCACTTTTTCTTTTAGGCATTTGGCTGGGGAAGTTTCTTTCCCGCTGGCTTCCCTTTTTGACCCAATTCAGCAAGTTTGCAACCGTGGGGTTTCTAAATACGGCCATTGATTTCGGTATTTTGAATATCTTAAGCATGATTACCGGAGTGACCGCCGGATTTGTGCTGGGGGGAGTGAATGTCCCCGGCTTCTCGCTTGCCATCATAAATTCTTATTTTTGGAACAAGTTCTGGGTATTCGGAGACCGCGGAAACGAAAACGTGCTTCACGACTTTCCCAAATTTTTGGGAGTTACTTTCATTGGGCTTTTAATAAATAGCGCGCTTATCGTCCTCACTACGACCTATATTCCGCCGCTTTTCGGGGTAGGGGAATCCGCTTGGCTAAACATGGCCAAAGCCGCGGCAACCGCTTTCTCCCTTATTTGGAATTTCACCGGCTTCAAATTTTTGGTGTTTAGAGCGCCTACAGTTCCCATAGCCGGCTCGTAAGTATTTTTGAAATCGTCGCTCCGAAGCTGTCCTGCGCGCTCTTTTATTTTTGAGGTTTTATGTTATTATTCGAAGGATGAGCGAGCAGGTTTTGTACAGAAAATATCGCCCCCAACACTTTGACGAAGTGGTGGGGCAGGAACATGTGGTTGCGGCCATCCGCAACGCCCTGAACGTGGGCAAGGTCGCTCACGCATATTTGTTTTCCGGGCCGCGAGGAGTGGGCAAGACCACGATTGCGCGATTGCTCGCAAAGTCCTTAAACTGTTTGAAATCCGGCGGAATTCCCTGCAATGCCTGCGAGCATTGCGAGGACTTTAACAAAGGCCGGGCGATAGATTTGATAGAAATTGACGCGGCCTCCAATCGCGGCATTGACGAGGTCCGCGAACTGCGCGAAGGTGTAAAATTTGTTCCGACCAAAGGACGATACAAATGCTATATCATTGACGAGGCGCACCAGCTTACCAAAGAGGCCTCCAACGCGCTTTTAAAAACCTTGGAGGAACCGCCCGCTCATGCCGTGTTTGTTCTGGCAACAACAGAGCTTGATAAAATGCTTCCTACCATTATCTCCCGCACCCAGCACTATGATTTCCGTAGGCCCAATGTAGGGCAGATAACAAATCGCCTTGCGCATATAGCCAAAAAAGAAGGGGTAGAGCTTGAAAAAGACGCGGCCCACTTAATTGCCCTTGCAGCTGAAGGTTCTTTGCGGGATGCCGAAAGTATCTTAGGCCAGATCATGGCGGTGGAGGATAGAAAAATCACTCGCCAAGAAGTTGAAAATATTCTTGGCTTGCCTCGCCGAGAAGCGGCCAAGAAAATTTTTGAGTATATTGCCCAAAAAGATGTGGCTTCAGCCATTGCTCTGATACAGGAGGTCTCTGATGCCGGGTATGATCCAACCAGTTTCTCAAAAGTTCTGCTGCAATATTTTCGCAATGCTTTTTTTCTGAAAACCGATCCGGCTTTGAAAAAATTCGTTACGGAAGAAATGCTTCCGGATGAGTTTGAATGCATTTCCGCCAACTTGGATTTGTTTCGCACCGAAGATCTTTCCCGGGGCTTAAATGTCATCACCGAAAATATGCAGCTTTTCAAAAAAACTCCGATTCCGCAACTGCCTTTGGAGCTTACCGTTATTGATCTTATTCATGGCCAAAGCAACCCGGCGTAAACCCCGCACCTTTTGTGCACAATATTCTTTCCTGCGATGCGATTATGTCTATTTTTATAAGTTCCAGCGCCCTATAGCTAAAAACTTACAAAATATCAATGAAGAAAGAATTTAAAAGCAGAAGCGGTGCACAAAAGGTGCGGGGTAAAGAAAAAGTCGCCGTCTTTGATATTGACGGCACGGTCTTTCGCTCCTCACTCTTAATTGAGCTTATGGAGGCGCTGGTTCTTGAAAAGATTGTTCCCAAGCGTGCCGGAGCGTCTTGGGGAGTAGAGTACCAGGCATGGCTTGAGCGCCGGGGAACATACCGGGCATATATTGACAAAGTAATTCTGGCGAGCTACCGCCACCTTCGCGGCGTGAGCCAATTTAAAGTATGGGAAATTGCCAAGAAAGTAATCGCCTTTCATAAGAGTCGGGTGTACCGCTTCACCAGAGACCTGGTGCGGGAGCTTAAACCAACGCATTATCTCCTGGCCATATCCGGCTCGCCTTATGATGTGGTCCAGCCATTTTGTCGGGAGTTCGGATTTGACAAGGTCTATGGAACGATTTATGAGGTGGACGGCAGATCCCGCTTCACCGGCCGGATTCTCTACGAGGAGTTTGTCCGCGACAAACGCAAGACCCTGGAGCGCGCGCTTATAAAAGAAGAACTCACCCTAGCCGGATCAGTAGGGGTAGGGGACACGGAAACCGACATTCCGTTCCTGAAAATGGTGGAGCGTCCTATCGCCTTCAATCCCAACGAGAAACTCTATCGCTACGCCAAGCGCCGCGGATGGGAGATTGTGGTGGAACGAAAAGACGTCGTCTATACAATAAAATAATCCTTATGCCAATTAGAATCGTAAACGATAAAATTTCGCACCAAGAACTTGCAGAAGTCGCCCGCGCTCTCTTTGGCGATATGGCAAAGGCGGCAGTTGATATTGAGCGGGGAATAATGGCGTTAGGGGGCGAGCTTCATGCTGATGAGGAAGCAATGCTCCTACAGGATGGCTCCAGGCCGGAAGACGTTTGGGGGGTCAATATTTATCCGGACCGGCCGCGGGAGGAGTGGATAGAATTTGACTCCATGATTAATATCCGTCCTGCGCAGAGAAATCGTTCCCGAAATGTGGAAAATCCGGAAATCAGAGGAAAAATTGTGCAAATTGTAAATAAATTAATTGTATCTTAACATGGCTTATCACGCTGTCTTAGCGGCCGGGAGATGGTTTAAACTTACTCTTGCCGAACAATTGGGAAATGTCGGGAGCGAAGTCAGCCGGATGGGGAATTGGAAAGATAAGAATCAAAAACTTTATCTCAAGGCCTTTGAGAGAGCCCTTGAGCTTCTTGATCTCACCATTGCGGATCTCCGGTGGAAAAATGGGTTGAAAGAATTGACGCGGGCTAGGGAACTTTTATGCGACGCTATGCAGGGCGGGAAGGAGTACGGGACGACGTTTGAAGACCTGAATCGTTATTTTTTCCAGTTCGCGCTTGCCGCGCGGCAAGATAAGTAATTTTAAATTTATTGGGGGATCGTCTAACGGTAGGACACTGCCCTTTGAAGGCAGGTATCGGGGTTCGAATCCCTGTCCCCCAGCACTTCGGCAGGCTCAGTGCAAGTCTATGGTTAGACAGAGTAAATATGAAAAATAAGATGGGAATTAATCGCATTGAGCCTGCTGAAGTGCTTGGTGGGTTAGGGTGAG
>CAYIFD010000033.1:0-6800 GCA_964362595.1 uncultured Candidatus Saccharibacteria bacterium | reverse complement strand
TGAAGAAAATATTTTCCGCGGGGCCTATTTACTACGCGAATATCGGCAAATTTAAAATTCTCTGGAAGCGCCTTAAAAGAAAGCCCCCTCCATAAAAGAAAGCGGTCTACATAGGGGTCTGCATTTAGCGGTCTATCTTTTATTTTTATTTTATACTGAACACAATTTGGAGTCCCGCAGTAATATTTTTTAAAAAAATAAAGCCCCCGGTTTAGCGGGAAACGAAACGGTTCGCCGGTTGAGCCGGATGTTTCGGTCCACCGGTAACTCCATTTTGGAAAAGAATTATTGATAAATTCTTCCGCCCGGTATTGACGGAAAAGTTTTTTACTGGTAACTGGGAGTTTTTGAATATCGGTGTAAGAACGAATTTCTTCCGGCCGCACTTTTTTTTCGTCAAGCAACCTTTGATATAACGGAACATACAAATACGATTGCTGCAACAGGAGGCGAAGTTCCCGCATTTGCCATCTTTTAATAAGAAAGATTGGAAGGCGGTGGATATCTAACCAAAGTGACCTTTTAATCCGCATCGGCTTGTGAAAAATTAAAATATGCCACCAGTCGGTGGAGAATTTTTTGGGATATTGAAATCCGGAGTTATTCATAACATTCATCATTAAGATGATTAGCATTCTGAACGGGACGGATGAAAATCGCTTATTCTGAACGCCTCGCCGTACTCCGACCCGACAGCAGTCCCGCGGACCAAAGCCAAACCCTTGGTATGGTTTTCGATACCCTTCAGGACTTCAAGCTGACTGATTTGGGAACGCATTGCCTCAAGTTTTTTCTCAAGCCAGCGGTTTTCAACTGGAACGACAATATGGGGTTTTGTAAAAAGGTCAAAAATTTCAAAGTAGAGCACCAGGCCGGTTTGATGCGGCGTTCCCCAATCAGGCGATAGGTTCTCCCCGGCTTTTGAACGCGCCTCATCCACGAGTTCCGATACGGCTCGATGGTCGCGGTGCTGATCAAAAGGAGCATGAGTAAAAATTATCTCCGGACGGTACTTTCTGATAAGCTTCACGCAGGCCTGGAAGTTGTCCCGGTTATTGACCACTCCTTGATTTGGCAGTCCTAATACTATTCGTTCTTTAATCCCCAATATCACATTTGCCGCAGCCATTTCTTTTTCTGCATGCACGGCCGCCTTGTCTTTATCTTCAATTCGCGCATAAGCGGTTTCGCGCTTGGTAAAAGTAACAACAAAAACTTCTACCTCTTTTCGAGAGAGACCGTAGAGAGTAGCTCCGGGGCCGATGATTTCGTCATCTCCATGAGCTCCAAAAACCACTACTCGTTGTACGTTTTTTAAAAAATCCATAATGGATAGTTGAGAATCACAGTCCTTGGGCAAAAAACCCGTCGGGTTTTATGCTTACGGTGATTCTCTCCTCCTTTTTGCGCACAGGATTATTGCGATAACTTTTGTCTCGCCCGTATCTCGCACAAAGAAAATCCCCAAATATATATCCGGGATCTTTTTCAATCTTGACAACCACACCTTTTACTTGCAAATAGCGGTAGGGGTTGTTCCGGTCATAAATCAGGCACGAGACCCGCGGGTCCCGAAGTATATTTTTATATTTTACCCGTGTTTTGGTGATGCTGATTTTAAATAAGCCGTTATCATAGGAAAACCAAACAATGGTAAGGTGGGGAATTCCGGCTTTTCCGATGGTTCCGACAATCATGTAATTCGGCTCCTCCAGAAACGAAAGAATGGATTGAGAAAAATCCTGTATCATGATAAAATGATAATCACATTCTTATGCTTTTTCAAGAGTTTGTATTTAAACAAACTTTCTAATTCAAAACTAATTGTAATTGGTTATGAAGGATAACTATCGTAAAATTCTTATACTGGCTGCAGGGATAGGAAAACGGCTTATGCCCTTAACGGCTGACAGGCCCAAATGTCTGGTTGAAGTCGGTGGGCGACCGATTCTTTTTTATCAACTGTCGGCGCTTTCCGCCTGCGGAGTTAAGGATATTATCATTGTAACCGGATACCGCGCTTCAATGATAGAGGAGTATATAGCGGAGAATTTTTCTGACTTGCGCGTTAGGTTCATACATGATGATGTTGCCACGGGCAAATTGTATTCCTGGCATCTTGCTAAAGAGGTTATTACGGGAAACCAGATTTCTCTTGACTCCGATATTATTTTCCATCCGGCAATAATTTCCGCAGCGCTTTCTCTACCAGAAGAAACAAGCGCAGGCCTTTTTTATCGAAAGAAATGGGGAGAAAAGGAGACAAAGGTCTCGGTAAGCGCAGACGGGAGAATTTTGGATATCGGCAAAGACCTGCGACCTGACCAGACGAGCGGAAAATTTACGGGAATTTATGTTTTTTCTGAAGATTTTTCTCGGCTTTTTTTTACGGCTGCCAAAGAGCTTTTGAATTCCGACGGGTCTCATGCATTTGGGTTTGACGCCATAAGAAAAATAAGGGATGAGCAGAATCTCATGCTCAAGGGCTTGGATGTAAGCCAGTATCCTTTTATAGAAATTGATTTTCCGGAAGACATCCGTACCGCGGAAAAAGAAGTACTGCCCCAAATTAACGCCGAACTCACCTTACGAAACCTCTCCTAGTGAACAGGGTCCAATACTTTCCAAACCACAGAAAAAAATTGGTTATTACTGAAAGCAAAGAAAAGCTTATCATCTCCCGGAATGACCCGTTAAAAAACGGCTTCTTTTCTTTGTTCGTAAAAATGACCCGAATGTCGCGGGCTATCCGTTTTAAGAAATACGAAAATGAGGGACTACGTTGAATATCGGGGTGCAACACATGCAGCAAATACCAGTCCCACCCTTGCGGAAAAAGTTTTCGTATGTGGGTCGTTAAGGAAAAATCAGCAAAATGCTCTACCATTTTGGGTTCGTAAAGAAGCTTTAATCCGGACTTAGAAATACGGGCCTTGAATTCCCGGAAACCGACATGTTTGAAATACAAGTTAATTCCGCCCAGTTTTTCAAAAACTTCCCGGCGATAACAAACGTTAGCGCCAATTCCGCAGCGGTTAAAAAAAGAAGCGTCTTTCGTCCTTACATGCGCTTGGAAGAAGTGCCCCCACATCAAAAATCTGTGATATATATCAAGATCGTTTTTTGTGGATTTCGGCACTTTGAATCCGCCGACTCCCGCGATTTCCGGATCGGCATCAAGTTCTCGTTTGAATGCGGATAGCCAATCCGGGGGAACCAGAAAATCATCATCGCAAAAAGCAACTAAACTCCCGCGAGAATAAATTACCCCAAGATTACGAGCAAAGGGGGGACCGTGATTATTTTTTAGTTTGACATATACCACTCTTAAATGCCTCCGGCTGCTTGCAAAATGAGTTACCACTTCTTTGGTTGCGTCTTTGGAGCCGTTATCAATTATAACTAACTCCAGACCACCTAAAGGAATAATATTCTGTCCGGCCGCGGCGTTGATGGTTTTTGTAAGCAGCTCGCAGCGGTTGTAGGTCGGAATGATGATGCTGAAGAGAACGGCGTTTTTTTTCTCCGTGCCGAATTTTATAACCTCCTCAATATGGGGGGTACAGTTGTAGCGTAGAAAGTTATTGTCTTCCGGCGGCGTCTCTTTGTACAAAAACTCTATAAGTTCGCGATACGAAACTTTATCCTGTTGGACACGGTGGAGAAATCGCAATGTTTTGAAAAAATCAGACAACATGCCGGTAGTAACTTTCATAATTCTCTCTCAACCCCTCAAGAAGCGGAGTAAATTTAATACCTAGCGCCCTTATTTTCTCATTGCTTACGACAAAATTTTCATTGGCGAAGGGGAATTCGGAAATATTAAACTTTTCGCCATCGGCGGCCGGATTAAATTTTAGAATCGGCTCCCGACCCACGATTTTTCCCATTTCTTCAACAAGCCCTTTTACCGCAATTATTTCGCTTCCGGCACAGTTGAAAGCGCCCGCAACTTTATTTTCTGCAAGAAACGCGATTGCCCCGGCAACCTCGTCCGCGAAAACAAATTGTACTAGCGCCTGACCGTTACCGGGGAGAATAAGAGGAATACTCTTTTTAATCCGCGAATAAATAAAGTGTTCGCGGTCGCAATAATTTTTAGGCCCAAGGATGTAAACCGGGCGAATTGAGGCATATCGGATTCCGCTTTTTTTGAGCACCTCTTCACATTCCGTTTTGCCGCGATTATAATCTCCCCAAAGGGGCCACGGGCCGATAGAGGACTTCTCGGTGAGCGGGAAAACTTCACTTTTTTTGTAAACAGCCGCCGTGCTGAAATGCACAAAAAAATCAAAAGCGAGCTCCTCTACAGCGCGCCGGGTATCTGCGCCGGAATATGCGCAAGTATCTATCACGACATCAAAGCGCTCTTTGAACTGAAAACTATCGTTTCTGTCTCCCTTGATAAAACGCACTCCCTTCGGATACTCTTGTTGTATCCGGCCGCGGTTAAACACCGTAATATCATGGCCGCCTTGCAGCAGTTTTTCAATCAGAAAGGGCCCGACAAAGCGCGAACCGCCGATAAGCAAAACCTTCACCCCGTTAGAAGTCTGCTTTTTGCCAAAATATAATCAGTTGAGCATTATACAGACCTCTTAATATAACCCCGATATACTATGCCTAAAAATTTCAAAGAAATTTTTAGGCCAAGGACTTCTAACGGGGTTCATAAACTCAATTCTTCTTATTAAATCGTATCCTATTTAAGTCATAAGTCAACCAAGCCGCAATGGAAAATTTTTTTCATCAATTCAAAATTTTTTTGGCGCTCTGGGACAGCATCCAGAAAAAAGATTTCGGTCTCCAGAATAAGGCCGTGGCCAAATTTGAAAAGAGTTTGGCAGAGTATCTGGGCGTGAAATATGTTATCGCCGTGGCAAGCGGAACCGACGCTCTGATTCTGTCGCTCAAAGCGTTTGACTTAGGGCCGGGAGATGAAGTTATCGTTCCATCGGTAAGCGCTTTTTCAACGGCCGCCGCAGTGCGGTGGGTCAACGCGATTCCCGTTTTTGTGGATGTGCGAGCGGGAGACATGAATATTGATTCTGCCCTTATTGAAGCCGCTCTTACCAAAAAAACAAAAGCCGTAATTCCCGTGCACCTTAACGGGAAGATGGCGGAAATGGAAATAATAAGGAGTATTGCCGACCGCAACTCGCTCATCGTGATTGAAGACGCAGCGCAGGCCATCGGCTCCAAATACAAAGACAAGCCGGTCGGACACTACGGGGAGGTTGCCTGTTTGAGCTTCAATCCCCATAAAATCTTGGGAACTTACGATGGCGGCGCGGTGGTTACAAACAACAAAGAAGTTGCCGAAAAAATCTTTTATATCCGAACCTACGGCGCGCATCCCAAAGAAATTCACCGAAACCATCCGTTGATAGGGATCTCCAGCCGCCTAAGCCCGCTGCACGCAGCAATTCTTTCCGAAAAACTTCCCGGTCTTTCTGCTTTGGTTTCGCACAGCCGCGCAAATTATTTCTTATATGTAAAGATGCTTGCGGATATCGGCGACTGGACGGTATCGCAATCGCCGTCGGACGAACATTTCATAAACGGCCACCGCTTCTTTTTTTTAACCCAGAGGCGCGACGAACTTTTTCCGGTTCTGCGAAAGACCTATAACCGTATTCGCACTGACCATACTGTACCGCTTCCTTATTTCCCCGTTCTCAATGTGAAAAACTATAAACGCGGTGATTTTCCAGTGGCAGAGAAAATCGCAAACGAGGCGGTTTTTCTGCCTACGCATTATCCGCTTAACTTAAAAGACGTTGAGAAAATATCAAAGGCGGTGCAAACGGGCTGTGTATAACGGTATTTGCAATCGGAGAAAAAATGTTTACCATGTAAAATGTAAGGAAAGGCCATGAAAAAACTGCTTGATTCTCTCAAATTTTTAGCAAAAGCGTCTCTCCTAGTCCTGCTTCTTTTGGTCGGGTGGGCTTTCGTAAATGTAACCAACTTAGTCAAGGGTAAAAAATCACAGGAAAAAGGAACGGGGTTAACAGGTGTTTTCGGCACCAACCAAGCAGATGCGGATGCTCCCCCCGCCCCTCCCAAAGCTACGACGCCGTTTCTCGCTTATTTTGACGGCAAAGGATACAAACTTGAAAACGATATTCTTTTCGGCAGACCAAATAGTTTTCATCACCTCTACGACACTGCCAAGACGCTCTATGAAGACGGAAGGATTTTTCCCGATCTTTATAAAATTACTTCTCCCATAAAACCATATAACGGAAAATTGCTTTTCCAGATTCAGGAAATAGAACCGGAAGAGAGCTTTTTCAAGTGGATGGAACTCACAAGAGTGATCCATCCGAAGAATACCGAAGTTGTCGTTGATTCGGACTTTAAAAAATTCTATGTGCTCGGAAAAGATCAAATTGAGGGGAAAATGGTTTTGCCTTTGTCGGCCATTGATGATCACGGGAAAGATCGAGTAAAAGAAATTTCTAATCCGGATCTACTGTGGCAATATAATCCCTCTTCTGGTGAAAATATGCTCTTCAATGCCAGTGAGGGCGCAGAGATAACTTTCAAAAACCTAAGAAAAGGGGAGATTCCGTACCTTGTTACAAAAACCTGGTTCAGAGATTGGGTAGCGGGAGAAACATTTATGCGAGTGGCTGATAAGAAAATAAGCGCTCTTGATTTTTTCACCGCCTCCGGACTTAGAAAAGTGGCTTTAGTTGTTGCGTTATTTATTTCCAGCTGGATACACTATAAATTCGGGTTCGTGCCCGAATCTCTTGCCTTTCTTCCGGTGGTTTTTGGCACCGAATCACCTG
>CAYIFD010000032.1:5465-6839 GCA_964362595.1 uncultured Candidatus Saccharibacteria bacterium | reverse complement strand
TATCTGGAAGGAAAAGAAATTTCTTTGGAGGAGCTTAAGACCGCTTTGCGCCGGGCAACTCTTGCCTATAAGCTGGTGCCGGTGTTTTGCGGATCCGCCCTGAAAAATAAAGGGGTGCAACTGGTGCTGGACGGAGTGGTTGATTATCTTCCTTCTCCCGCGGACATGCCTCCGGTAGTAGGCATAAATCCCAAAACCGGGGCGGAGGAAACCCGAGAAGCAAAAGATGAGGCCCATTTTTCGGCATTGGCATTTAAGCTGCAAGCCGACCCTTATGTGGGCCAGCTTACTTATTTCCGCGTGTATTCCGGAACGCTCAAGGCCGGCTCTTATGTTTTCAATGCCGTAAAAAACGAACAAGAACGGGTTGGCCGCATTTTACGGATGCATGCCAATTCTCGCGAAGAGCTGAAAGAAATTGAGGCCGGAAATATCGGCGCCATTGTCGGGCTAAAAAACACTCATACCGGAGACACGCTCTCTGATCCCGAACACCCCATTGTCCTGGAAAGAATTGTCTTTCCCGAACCGGTGATGTCGCTTCGCATTGAGCCCAAAACCAAAGCCGACCAGGAAAAAATGGGAATTGCCTTACGCCGTTTATCAGAGGAAGATCCGACTTTCCGACTGCGGGGAGACATTGAAACCGGAGATACCATTATCTCGGGCATGGGTGAGCTGCATTTGGAAATTATCGTAGACCGGATGAAAAGAGAGTTTGGGGTGGAAGCCAATGTGGGCCGGCCGCAAGTCGCCTACAAAGAGACCATCAAAAAAATGGCCGAAGCCGAGGGTAAATACATCCGCCAATCCGGAGGTCGCGGACAGTACGGCCATGTTTGGCTGCGGGTGGAACCGCGTGAGCGAGGCCGGGGATTTGAGTTCGTAAACGCAATTAAAGGCGGGGTTATCCCGCAGGAGTTTATTCCCGCCGTAGAAAAAGGAATAAAAGAGGCAATGGAAAAAGGGGTGATGGCCGGATTTCCGGTCGTTGATATGCGGGTGACACTGTATGACGGCTCCTACCACGAGGTTGATTCCTCGGAAGCAGCTTTCAAAATAGCGGCCTCCATGGCATTTCAGGAAGGAGCCAAGCGAGGGCAATTGGTGTTGCTGGAGCCAATCATGAAAAATGAAATGATAACTCCCGAGCAGTTCTTGGGTGAGGTTACCGGAGACCTTAACTCCAAGCGGGCGCGCATTGAAGAAATGCAAGATAGGGGGCCGGGCATCAAGGTCATTGAGGCATCAGTTCCTCTGGCTGAAATGTTCGGATATGTAACGACTTTGCGGTCATTGACCCAGGGCCGGGCCAGCTTTACTATGGAGTTTGACCATTACGAGGAAGTACCCAATAATATAGCGCAGCAGATT
>CAYIFD010000032.1:0-5365 GCA_964362595.1 uncultured Candidatus Saccharibacteria bacterium | reverse complement strand
TATGGACTTTGCGAAAATCAAAAACTTAATCAAACAGAATGGGGATAAGTTTATAATTATTGAGAATGGCGAGCCGGAGCTAGTGGTAATGTCCTTTGCGGAGTATGAAAGAATTAGCAAAAGCCGAGAACAGCCAAGTAGGCAGGAGATAGAACCAGAGGCGGAGGAAATGACCCCGGCGGCAGTGGCTGAATCCATCGGCCTGCCCGTGCGGCTGGAGGATATACGTTTGGAAGATTTGCCTATCTAGGCAAATCTTCCAAACGTGGGAGGGGGTCGGAACGGTAGTTCCCCGTGTAGGAAATAGCCCGAAGGGCGTTTGGAAACCGAGGGTTTCCAAGGAGCGGCGGCGAGTCCACCGGGTTGAGTCCGCGCGACAGGCCAGAAGACCTCCCGGTTTAGGAGTTAATACTCTTGACGGCTAGATGATATTCATATAATATTAGGTTTGTTATCAATTTTTTTAATTTTAAGCTAAATTCACGCAATTATGGCGGAAAAATTTGAGCGAAAAAAGCCGCACCTGAATGTGGGAACCATCGGACATGTGGACCATGGCAAGACCACTCTAACGGCGGCAATTACCAAGGTACTTCACCTGAATGGGCTTCCTTCCCGGGTGGAGTCGGTGGATCAAATTGACAACGCGCCCGAAGAGAAAGCGCGCGGCATTACCATTGCTCTGCATCACTCCGAATACGAAACAAAGAAGCGCCACTACGCGCACATTGACGCCCCGGGTCACGCTGACTACATCAAGAACATGATCACCGGAGCAGCTCAAATGGACGGCGCCATTTTAGTGGTGTCGGCTGCGGACGGCCCCATGCCCCAAACCCGCGAACATATTTTGCTCGCGCGCCAGGTTGGTGTTCCCGCAATAATTGTTTTCTTGAACAAAGTGGATACAGTGGATGATTTGGAATTGATTGACTTGGTGGAGGCGGAAGTACGCGAACTTTTGAAGAAATACGAATTTCCGGGAGACCAGACGCCGGTTATAAGAGGATCAGCTCTGAAAGCCCTGGAGGCAACCTCTGCGGACGACGAATGGGCCAAGAAGATCTCGGAACTTACCGATGCTTTGGACAGCCACATTCCCGATCCGGTTCGCGAAGTGGACAAACCCTTTCTTATGCCCATTGAAGATGTCTTCTCTATTGAGGGGCGAGGCACGGTGGTTACCGGCAGGGTGGAGCGCGGCAAAATAAAAGTAAACGACGAGGTGGAAATCGTGGGCATGAGGCCTACGCAGAAAACCATAATTACCGGTATTGAGATGTTCAATAAGTCCTTGGATGAAGGTATGGCGGGTGATAACGCCGGCATTCTTCTGCGGGGACTCAAGAAAGAAGAGGTGGAGCGGGGACAGGTTATTGTCAAACCCGGTTCGGTAACGCCCCATACCGAATTTGAGTGTGAAGTGTATATCTTGAGCAAAGAAGAAGGCGGACGCCATACTCCTTTCTTTGCCGGCTACAAGCCGCAATTCTATATTCGCACCACGGATGTGACCGGCGAGGTTACTCTGCCGCCAGGAACGGAAATGGTTATGCCGGGTGACACAGTGCGTCTAACCGTAAAATTGATCGTGCCGGTGGCCTTGGAGGAGAAACAGAGGTTTGCAATCAGAGAAGGCGGCAAAACAGTCGGCGCGGGTGTGGTAATTAAAGTTCTTAAGTAACAAGGATCAGATGTCAGCAGCGAAAGCAGCAGAGGAAATAAAAACGCGGCTTCGGATTAAGGTTCGGGCGTACGATTCCAAGATTATTGACAACTCCGTAAAGCAGATTGTGGATACGGCCATCAGGAACGGGGCCGAAGTGGTCGGTCCGGTTCCTTTGCCAACCGAGATTCACAAATATACCGTGAATCGCTCCAGTTTTGTGCACAAAAACGCGCGGGAGCAGTACGAGATGCGGGTACACAAGCGGCTGGTTGATATTATGAATCCCACACCCAAGACCATTAACGCCCTTACCAATTTAAATCTGCCGGCGGGCGTGGATATAGAGATAAAGATGTTTTGAATCCTTCAATCCTTCGGCCTGAATGACTTGTCCTTCCGTAGCTTTAGCGAAGGAGGATCGGGCCGAATCTTGAGTGATTCATCACTCACCCCAAGTTGTCGGGGGAGCCCTCCTTCGCTGAAAAGCTTCGGAAGGGCAAGCTTAGTTGCAAGCATGAAATTTAATACTCTAAACTTTTTAGTTTAGTATTTCTAAGGAATCCCGTACTTCAGAATGGCCGGGTTTCCCGGCTGTTTTTAATTAGTTTGCTCTAAACTTTTGTGGCAAAATTCATCCTCGGTGAAAAAATAGGCATGAGTCAGATTTTTGACAAGGAAGGAAACGTGGTGCCGGTCACGTTTGTTCAAGTACTGCCTAATGTAGTAATTCAGCGAAGAACCCCAAGTAAAGACGGATATGAGGCGATACAAATAGGCACGGGAGAAAGAAAGGCAAAAAATATCGCCAAACCCCAGCGGGGTCATTTCAAAAATCTGGGAAACTTCAGGTTTTTGAAAGAGTTTAGAACTAAGAACTTAGAACTTAGTCGCGGCGACAAAATTGACGTGTCCATATTTAAGGAAGGAGATGTCGTGAAAGTAAGCGGCGTCTCCAAGGCCAAAGGATTCCAGGGAGTGGTTAAGCGGCATGGATTTCATGGCGCTCCGGCAACGCACGGCACCAAACATGCGCATCGCCAACCAGGATCTATTGGCGCCACTTGGCCGCAGCGGGTTATTAAAGGAATGAGGATGGCGGGCAGGATGGGCGGAGTGCGAGTAACCACAAGAAACTTGAAAATCGCCAAGATTGACCCGAAAAATAACATACTCGCGCTAAAAGGAGCAGTACCTGGAAAAAGAGGAACGTTGTTGGAGATAAGAGGACAGGAATAATTTTTAAGAGAAAATGCAGATTACCGTGCACAATCAAAAAGGAGAGAAAACCGGAACGATGGATCTACCGGACAATATTTTTAACTTGCCTTGGAATCCGGATTTAGTGCACCAGATCGCAACTTCACAGGCCGCCAACCTGCGTGTTCCGGTGGCGCATGCAAAAGACAGGGCCCAGGTCCGCGGCGGGGGCAAAAAACCCTGGCGCCAAAAAGGGACCGGCAGGGCGCGGCACGGTTCCATCCGTTCGCCGATTTGGAAGGGCGGAGGGGTTACGCACGGGCCGCTTAAAGAAAAGGTATATAAGAAGAAAATAAACAGGAAAATGGCAAAGAAGGCCTTGTATATGATACTATCAGCCAAAGCCAGAGACCGGGAGATCGTGGTATTGGAAAATTTGGAACTGAAGGAGGCCAAAACCAGATTTGCTGCGGAAATTTTTCGTAATCTCGCCAAGTCCTTCCCCGGCATTAATAAGGGCAATGGGGTCTTGGTGGCGACTTCCAAAAAGGAAGAGAAAACAAAACTCGCGCTTAGAAACCTTCCTTTTGTCGGAATTGATGAAGTCAGAAATTTAAATGCCTTGGAGGTTCTGCAGCACAAATATTTGGTGCTGCCCCTGCTGGCCTTGGAAACCTTTAAAGCAGAAAAATAAAGATGAAATTTTTAAATAAAATTCTTAGGCGTAAAGAAGAAAGAGAGGTTAGCAAACAAGAGAAAACAGAAGTTCGTTCTGAAAAACAAGCGGAGTACGACAAACCTCAATTGGCAAAAGTTCCCGGCAGGATCGTAATAGACGCGATCCGTGCTCCCCATTTGACCGAGAAGACGGCTGCCCTGGCGAGCCTGGGCAAATTTGTGTTTACGGTTACGCCGAGCGCGAATAAAATTTTGGTAAGACAAGCAGTGGAGGGCCGTTACGGCGTAAAAGTCAAAGCGGTGCACCTGGTCAAGACCTCGGGAAAAGAGCGGAAACGCGGCCGGCAAGTTGGTTGGAAGGCGGGAATAAAAAAAGCCGTTGTTACCTTAGAGAAGGGACAAACCATTGAGTTGCAATAAATCAAAAATCTATGAAGAAATATAAACCTACATCACCAGCCCGACGCCAGATGGAAGTAGTGAATTGGAGGGGCGTCATCACTAAGCAGGAACCGGAAAAGGGCCTGGTATTTGGTTACAAACGCGATGTGGGCCGCAATTCCTTAGGAAGAATCACCACTCGCCACAAAGGCGGAGGCGAGAAGCGGCTCTGGCGAGAGGTTGACTTCAAATACGACAAACTTGATATTCCCGCCGAAGTTGTTTCTATTGAATACGACCCCAATCGCACTGCCCTGATTGCTTTATTGGTTTATCGCGACGGAGAAAAACGTTATATACTAGCGCCCCAAGGGATTAAAGCGGGAGATGAGATAATTACTTCCGCGCAGGCACCGGTGGAGGTGGGCAATCGCCTGCCTTTGGCTAAAATTCCAGTGGGAGCTTTTGTTTATAATGTGGAGCTGGAGCGGGGCAGAGGGGCCCAGCTTGTGCGATCGGCCGGAGTAGGAGCCGTTGTTTTGGCGCAAGAAGGAGAATATACGAACCTGAAGCTTCCTTCCGGGGAGGTCCGTAAGATTGACTCCGAAAATTGGGCTTCGATCGGAGTTATTTCCAACCCCGAACACATGTACATGACTATCGGTAAAGCAGGAAGATCCAGACATATGGGGAGGCGCCCTACCGTGCGCGGCACGGCAATGAATCCGCGGGACCATCCGCATGGCGGAGGTGAGGGCCGAACCCTGACTGGACGAAGACGAGGGCCGGCCACTCCCTGGGGAAAGCTGGCCAGAGGGGTAAAAACCAGAAAAAAGCGAAAGAAGTCAGATAGATTAATTTTACAAAGGAGAAAGAAATAATTATGCCGCGAGGACTAAAAAAAGGTCCCTATATCCATCCCTCCATCTTGAAACACTTGGCCAGAGTAACTCCCGGATCTAAAACAGTGATCAAGACCTGGGCGCGGAACTCCACGATTACTCCCGAGATGATAGGGATTGTCTTTGCCGTGCACAACGGCAGGACTTTTATAGAGGTGAAAATTTCGGAGGACATGGTCGGCCACCGCTTGGGCGAGTTTGCTCCCACTCGAAAATTTATCCGCCACGGAGGAAGAATGCAAAAAGAACTGGAGCAGAAAGCGCAAGAGGCAGAGAAAGTAAAGGAAACAAATCCAAATTAGTATATTTAGTAACTATTGGTAATTAGTAGGATAAAATATGGAAGTCAAGGCACAACTAAATTATTTACACATGTCCCCCCGCAAAGTCCGCCTGGTGGCAAATCTCATCAAAGGCCTGGACACCAAGCGGGCGGAGTTGGAATTGCAGTATGTGGGAAGGCGCTCGGCCCAACCCCTGCTTAAGCTTCTGCGATCGGCTGTGGCCAACGCCAAGCATAACTTTCAGATCGGAAGAG
>CAYIFD010000031.1:0-6857 GCA_964362595.1 uncultured Candidatus Saccharibacteria bacterium | reverse complement strand
AGCGGGCTTCCCAAAAGAATGGCAAGAAATAAAATTCTTCGCATAAATTTAGAGAAGCTGTTACTTAATTATAAAGTATTGCCAGGTTGAGGTGGTGACGGTCCAGGCGGCTCCAGTACCGTTGAAAACCATTGCCTGAATTCTGGTAGTCGCGGTTGAAGAAGCAATACCTGTATATATTACACTCCCGCCAACTACACCACTAGCTGTGGTGGATGCGGTAAGCCAGACCTTATCTCCGGCGGCAAGACCGGATGGCACCTGTCCGGTGCAGGCAACTGTTCCAGTTGTGGATGCGACAATGCTTTGAGATGCAACAATCGGTCCGAAATCACAGAAACCATACAGAATATTGGTAAAACTAGTGCCCCCGGCACCAATTGTGACCGCTCCTGTAGTCATTACCGTGCTTGAGGCCCGAAGAGATTCGTCAAACCAGGCAATGCCGTCATACTCTGCTTGGCCCTCCACAAAAAGAGAATCATCGGCTAAGGCTGTTAAGTGGTCGGCTGTTGATCCTGTGCCCACTCGTGCTCCGGAAGTTACCGTAAGATCCGTCCCTACAGTTACGGCAGCGCTCGCGGTTACCGCACCGGTGAGGGTTGAGGCGCCATCCACGGTAGCCGTCCCGCTCACGGTAAGATCAGTGCCGATTGATGTTGCCCAGACAGAACCGCCTACTGCCAAGACTACTCCTAAGATAAGGGCAAGTATAAACGAGTAAGTATTTTTCTTGTGCATTTTTTTTAAAAAATTAAAGAGAAGCGATTCGACTATCGCCGTTTACATTAATAAATTAGAACATTTTTGCTCACATTTTTATTTTATACCTAGCGGCAAGAAAGAAAAGGGTAAGTTATCCACACCGTCGAAAGCGAAACTTAGTTACGAACCCCCAACACAAAATCCCCCCAAATGGGGGGATTTTGCTCTCGCACAAGGATCGAGATTAGTTCGCGAAGGTGTTGGCATCCATGTTCGTGGACGGGAGTCCCGGTACAAGGAAGCCGTTGGTCCAGTCAGTAGTGGAAGTTGCCGATGAGGTGGATATTGCCGACCAGACAAAGTCGTTATTGGCCGACTGGGCCGCGACTCCGGCTGCCGTTCCAAGGAATCCGCGAGCAAGGTCATGGAAGGCGCTGTTTCCCGTAGGAGCAGCATTGCTTCCGGTTATCCTTACCGGTCGCGCGGCATCACCTAAGAGTGATACTTGGACAGAGTTTCCAGTACCAGATCCTGGGTTGGTGATATCACCGCGAAGCTCAAAGTAGTAGGTCAATCCTGCCGGCACGACTACCGATTCTGATGTGGAAGCGACATTTGCCACCGGGGCGAAGAACCATACCACATCTGTGGTTGAGGCGGTTGAGCTCGTGTTCGTGACCGGACTTGTTCTACAACCATCAGAATCATCATCAATGTTGGACAAGCTTACACAGTCAACATTGCTCAAGTTCGTCGGGTTGTTGTCGTAGGCCTTGATCGAGAAGGCAGAGTCGGTGTAGGCAAACACTCTGAAGTTAGAGGTTGTCGCCGATATTGAGGAAGAGGATACGGTAAAGGTCAACTTGTAGAGCGCTACCGGTCCTGCCGCATCCGCTGTTACCTTGAAGCGATACAGAATCGCGTCGGTTTGCGGAATGACGGTGGATGGCACGGCAACCTTGGCGAGTGTCAGGGAGGTCTTCATAATCTGCATGGAAGAGCCACTGATGTCTCCTCCCGTAGATGAGCCAAGCTTTTGGCCGGATGATACTCCGGTACCCGAGGAGGAGCTGATACCATTGTAGTTAATGGCAAGCAGTCGTCCTGCTGTGGTAGAGGATATCGAGTTGATAGAGCCAATATCCGCCTTAATGGTCAGGAGCTTACTTCCATCCTTGGGCACCACGAATGGAGCCGTAAAGGTGGAGGTGGCGTTTATTGCGGTTCCTGCCCAGGAGGCCTCACCGATCTTAGTAGCACCGTCCCACACCGTGGCTTTCAGGAAGTCAGATGTAGAAGCGGTTCCCGAAGCGTAGGTCAGGGTAATCTCTTTAATGTCAATCGCTTCATCCGAGGCAGAGTATCCTAACACGGTCATCGGGACATCTGTCTTGCCGGCGAGTATGTAGGATGACTGCGGAGACGAAGTGTCTTTGGCAACCGTGAAGGAACCAGCTCCCTTGATGGTCATTACCGGACCGGCGTCAGTTGTCACCGCTTCGGTGATGGCTTGTCCGGTGGAGGCGCCCACCACTGCTGTTCCGGTTGTGTCGTTCAGACCAAACCGTTGAGAACTGTCGGCGGTAGCGCTTGAGCTGATATTGCACTTCAGGTCAATATTCTTAATCGTTCCTTTAGGAACAATCAAGTTGTTGGTCAGGGTAAAGGTAAGGTCGTTGGTCGTTCCCGTAGCAGGATCCGAAGGGTTTTGCACATCCGAGCCGGTGTTTAGCGCGGTTGCCCCGTCCCACAACGTACAGCTGTTTACCTGGTCTTGCTGGCCGTTGGTAATTACTGTCTGACGGATCTTTACGGAAGTTACCCGCGCGTCCTCACCCGAGGAACCAGCGTCAAAGGTAAAGGTGGAAAAGAGATAGCCATTGACTCCTCTTACCACATTCTGACCGAATGGAGTTGCTGCCACCGACATGTTAAGGGCGCCTGCTTTTACCGTCTGGGTGTTGGAGGTTACGGCAGTAGTCGGGGATGCAGTGATCGCCAGACCGGTTACAGTACCTTTTACCGTAATGCTGTCGTCAGGATCAACTTGGACCTGCACGGTAGCGTTGTTGAGGAAGGTTGTATCAAGCTTACCTTTTACCAAGATATGATTTTCACCCACAGGCAAGGTAAAGGTGTCAGTGAAGGTAATGCCAGCCGCTACTCCGTCTTTCGGACCGGACAGAATTGATCCATTTACATCCGTAAGTTTTACGCCGACCAGGTCAGTTCCTGTTCCTGTTCCGGAGAATGCGTAAGTAAGACGGAAGGAGCTGATTTGCGCCG
Source organism: uncultured Candidatus Saccharibacteria bacterium (assembly GCA_964362595.1). Taxonomy (GTDB): domain Bacteria; phylum Patescibacteriota; class Minisyncoccia; order Sungbacterales; family HO2-52-23; genus CAYPPK01. Next base: position 3,866 of record CAYIFD010000031.1, on the reverse strand, counting down.
GCTCGCCTTTTACATCAATGAGGAATCCACCGATGAGGGTGTCGGAAACATCAATCGGCACATTGGCGGCCGGGACTTTGCTGGATGAGGAAACAAGCACCGAGCCCTTGTCAATGGTTCCGGCATAGGCGTTGAAGAATGGCTCCTGATTAGTGGAGAATGCTCCCGCAGATGCCGCGCCGGACGATCCGCCTCCGGCCAGAGCATAGTAGCCAAAGGTGTTGCCTTTTACCACAATGTCTGATTTGCGGAGAATATCAAAGTCAAAGGTCCTTGCTGAACCGTTTACCAAATCCACTTTGACGGAGAATTCAGCGTTACTGCCTTTGGTGACTTTAAGCCCGCTGGAGAACTTGGCAACATAATATTTGCCGTCGGAAGAAACCGTGGCCGGATATTCCGTGCCTCCGGATACCACCATTACATTGGCTAGGTCAGAGGCCGCGGCCGATCCTGCCTGATTGAAGCGGATGGACTCAAAAGTCACATCTTCCGCTGAACCAACCGATGCCTTAACGCTCGCGGTATAGTATCCCTTGGTGCCGACATTTTTGGTGTTGGCAGAACCGGGATCAAGCGAGCCAATAGACATGGTTACGGTGCCAATATCAAGCGTGGCGTTGATAGTCATGCCGTTGCCTGCGATCGGCAAAGAGGCATTGACTTGAGTCGTACCCGCGTTTACAGCAACAATGGAAAGCTTGGCAACCTGGCCGGCTCGGCCGGAGTTGTCAGCAACCATGTTAGCCGCAATCGTAATTACTTTGGAAGTACCTGCCTTTACTACCAGGCCTCCGTCCAGAACAACTTTGTGATCTGAAGACAAGGTTTTGGTGTTGCCGATTTGGGTTCCGTCTTCGTCCAGCAGCAGTACGCCGTCAATAGAAGCGTCATCTGCCAGGCCTCCGCGCTCAACCGTGACTGAACTTACGGTCACATCGCCGTCGGCTGATGCAGTAAGAACCGCTTTTACAAACGGAACGCGCGCCGCTGATTCGGGAGCCAGGGTTGCCGCCGGCTGATCGGCTGGCGAAGTTACCGTGAGTCCGGAACCAACTGCTACTACTACCGGAGTACCCGGCACTACAGGCGCTACCGGTGCTGCAACCACAAGCGAATTATATTTTGCCTGCGAAAGCGGACCAAAGTATCCTGCGGTCGGCGATACGCCATTAGCCGCTTGCCATTTGGATACGGCTGCTCGGGTCAGAGAACCAAAGTAGGTGGTCTCACTTCCCGGAGAACCGGCTCCGCTTGCGGCAACTTCATGTCCTGCCGAGTTTAGGTATTGCTGTAGACATTTTACATCATCACCTTGAGATCCTACGGTAAGGGATCTGGTGAATGAACACTTGCCTGCTGCCGGTGCGGATGCCGCGCCGGACAAAGCGGCAAGCTGTGCTTGGAGAGCTACGATCTGCGCCGATAATTGCTCAATGGTGTGGGCCGTTGTGTGGTCCGCCACTGCTACAAACGGCACGATTGCCGCTGCTCCGGAAAGGGCCACGCTCGTTACGAGTGTAACCGCTTTTAATTTAATGTTCATAATTTTTCCTATTAATGTTTTTGAAACCCTTCCCTGCTTTCCGTAGTTACAGATAGTAAGGAGGGTCTCGCCAGGGACACTCATTTTTTTATCTGTCGACAACAGATATATATGGATAAATCCATGAAATCAGCGCTCGCTCGGAAACGCGAAGACGAATTTTCGCGTTTTACTCGCTCGCTAGATTATAAAGATGAGTGTTCTTTAATGTTATTTGCTAATAATCAAATCCATTGGAGTCAAGCCTTATCAGCGCTCCGCGCTGAAACTTAAATACTTAAATGCTTAAATTTAAATATTTAAACCTCGGTGCGAAGCACTGGATCGACCGGACCTTGAGCCCCAGAAAAACTTTTAATTAATCTTCGCTGCTTTTTTTGTTGTCAAAGTTCTCTCCTTATCAATCTATCCCTTAAATGCGCTTTAAAACAGCCAAAAAATGGCTTTTCTAAAGGCATTTATAAATAGCAGAACATATCTGTCTTTTCATTATACTTCCTTCCAAAATGTCTTCAAGCCGATTTATCCACAGCTCTTTACTAAGCACGAAACTCACTCTAATCCCCATTATAGACCCTGTCAACTCTTTATCAAGGCAGCTAGTTGTGGATAACTCCGACGCCCCGACTTGCTGTCGGGGGTCGGAGCCCCGACCGAAGCGTCGGGGCTCCCGTCATTCTTTAAAGACGAAGCCCCTTTAAATGACTCCTAAATTCTTTCCCCACTTCAGGATGCTTCAGACCGAAGTTTACCACCGCCTGCAGAAACCCCAGCTTTATCCCGCAGTCATACCAGGTACCCTCTACCTCATAGCCGTAAAACTCGCCCCCATCCTTAATATAGGCGTCTACAGCCGGAGGTATAAATATCTCCCCATTTTGTTCGGGCTTAACCCTCTCCAGGTAGTCAAAAATCTCGGGGGTAAAGATATATTTGACCACTATGGCTAGGTTTGAGGGCTCCTTGCCCGGAGGTGGTTTCTCTACCGTGCCGGTAACTCTCCAGATCCGAGGAGCGATCTCCTCCCCAGCGATAACCCCATATTTATGCACTTCTTCCCTGGGTATTCGTACTACCGCCACCACCGGCTTCCGGTATTTCTCATACACCTGGATAAGCTGTTTTAGGGCGGGGGCAGAGGAATTGGTATCAATAATGTCGTCTCCGGACATAACTGCCACAGCTTCATCTCCGACAAGAGAGCGGGCCTGCAAAATGGCGTCCCCTATTCCCCGCGGCTCTTTCTGTCGGACATAAGAGAAAAAAGCCAAAGAGGAAATTTGTCTTATTGACTTGGCAAGCTCTGACTTGCCTCGCGACTCCAAAAAGGACTCAAGTTCGGCAGCATGGTCAAAGTGATCTTCAATGGCCCGCTTTCCTCTGCCGGTCACGAGAATAATGTCCTTAATGCCGGAATCAACCGCCTCTTCTACAAGATACTGAATAACCGGTTTATCAACTATCGGCAACATTTCCTTTGGCTGGGCTTTAGTTGCCGGAAGAAAACGAGTGCCAAAGCCGCCCACCGGGATAATGGCTTTTCTTATGGGTTTGGCTATGTTCGCTTGTGCTTCAGACATGGCTTAATGAATAGACCGTCCAGCGCTTTTCCCCTTCTTTTTTAAGAAAGTTTTTGGATACTAAATCCTGAAGATCGCGCTGAATGGTCTTTGAGCTTATGTCAGTAAAAAACGTATAAAAATCGCTGATTTTGGCCTGCGATGTTTTTTGAATATATTCCAGTATTTTTTTCTGTCGCTCGGTGATTTCGCCAGAAGTCCGCTCCTGCTTATCCTCTACCTCTTTTGCCCTATTGGACATATCGGACATTGGCTCAACTTTTTTATCTTTCTTTGACATCCTTTCGGCAAAGTTCTGCCAAGTTGACAGTTCCTCTCCCATTTTGGCTTGGCGTACTGTTTCCCCTGCTTCCCGTTTTAGCGCCTCCAGCTCCCCTCCAAAAAAACTGGCCAAGCCGTCGTATTCTCGTTCCAGCACAGTCAGATTTATCGGCTTCACAAAACGCAAAGATCTGGCAATGCCGATATACCCTTTTATACTCTCCATCTTGGCAAGAAGCATAATTGCTTCTCTCTCCGAATCCTGTGAAAATCCGTACTCGGAGGCCAGACCGAAAATTTCATTGGCCTTTTCCCGCAAATACTTTCGCAAGACCTCCCCCTGGGGAAAGAAATCAGTCACACGGTACAACGCCAGAGTTAGTTCAAAAAGCCCTCTTTGCAGTTCTTTGGGAATCCGAGAATCCATAAATTAAAGTTTATCGGCCAGAAGCAGTAGTGTCAATTCTTGTGGAGAGCTT
>CAYIFD010000030.1:0-6982 GCA_964362595.1 uncultured Candidatus Saccharibacteria bacterium | reverse complement strand
TGTTTGAGATGTTCGAGTCGCCGGATTTTGAATTAGTTCAAGTATCGGATTTGATCAGCCACTATAAAGCCATTGAAGACGTAGAGCCAGTAAAATCAACGTGGGCATCCAGCGAAAAAGATATAGAAAGAGGTGTTCAGTTTTTGTCATGGAAAGATCCCCAAAATAAAATTCACACCTGGCAATGGGAATTAGTTAATTTAACCATTCAATCCGTTTACGATCCAAGCAAAGACAACGCACACTACACCGACATCAGGGCTAGCATGGATGCAGCCCTAGCCAGCGATCATTTTTGGTGGGCTTCAGCCAAGCCCTGGTGGAGTTTGGAAATGATAGAGGTTGGGGCATATCGTTTGCTTGATACGATAAGGCATATTCCAGATGTTTCAAAAGAGGTTCTGGAAGAAGCCCGCAATTATTATGAAAAGATAATAACTACTGCTTTTAATTGGCAGCGGACCGGAAAAATCAGACAAATGATGAAAGAGCAAAAGTCAATTTTACGGATCCCGTTTAAAGATCGGACTATCGGCCGCGGCGGCGCCGAAGAAGGCGTTTACTGGGCTTTTATCCACATGATGAAGCGGCTTGAAGGAGAAGCAGCGGCCAAGGGGGAATACGAAAAAGCGATTTTATGGCGAGATGCCATTTACAGGCTTGAAAATAAACTTGACATTTACGATACCATAAATGCCATTGACCTTTTGCGGGTTGAAATTCCCCATAAGGAAGTTGAAGAAACGATTGAAAAATACAAGGATAAGTACCAACAAATTCGCGGCGGTCAACCGGAACAACGGGGAAACTAAAGGGAGTAGAATATCCAAAGATTATCTTTCCGTATGATTATTCCATTGGGATAAGAAGCCCAGTCCTCTACCTCACCCTCATAAATAAGTTTCTCCCCGTTCAGTATTAAAAGATTGCCTTTTTGAATCACTATCCCCCGGGGATGTGAAAACCAAGTATCAAAATCGCCTTCGTAAAGCAAAACCTCTCCGTTGAGGAGCAATTTATTGCCGGATTGTATTATGACGCCATCAGCATGGGCGTCCCACTCATCCCATTCTCCTTTGAATATAATCGTTTTTCCGTTCAATGCCAGTTTGCCGTCGTTTTCTATCACAATTCCGTCAGGATGGCTTCGCCAGTGCTCCCAAGGCCCTTCATAAATCAAGGTATCGCCGTTTAATAAAAATTTATCTTCTTTTCTAATCAAAAACCCCTTCGGATGACTCAGCCACATATCTTGGCCGCCGTTATATATTAAATCCTCTCCGTTGAGAAATAGTTCCCCACCCCGACTATTTTGCGTCTTTTCTATAATGATGCCTCGCAGGTGAACATCCCAGCGGCTTATAACGTCGTTAAAGCAGAGTATGATGTCTTTGTCATTGTAGGCCTTCCAGGCAGCATAGGGATTAAACGGCCTGCTTGGTCTTGCAATTCCTATATTTAATTTCTTTTGGCCCATACATGAATTATATTATACAAATAATTCTTATGAAAGCTTCAAAAAACTCTTTGGATGCCCTATACTGGCAGGTACTGGACCGAGGATAGCTCCTCTATGGAAAATATGGTAAAATAATTTTATTAACCCCGTTAGACATCTTAATTATCCCTAAAATTATAGAGCATGTTTCGCGAGGGTTCCAAAAATTACTATGTTAGAAACACAACAAAAAATGTCTAACGGGGTGAAAAAAACATTTATAGCCGGCGTGTTTGCATTAGTAGCTCTGTTGGCTCTTGGCAACGGCGCCGTTTTTGCGCATGATCAGCAGATTGCGCTCCCCTCGGCTGGCCTGACACCTGAAAGCCCTTTTTACTTTCTTGATCGTCTTGGCGAAGCCCTGCGCACATTCTTCACTTTTAATCCAGAAAGCAAGGCTCGCCTCCAGATCACCTTTGCCGCCGAACGGGTAGCGGAAATCAAAATTATTCTGGAGACAAAAGGTGTTGAAGCAAAAGGATTGGAAGTGGCGCAGAGCCGCCTGCAAGAGCATCTTGCCAATGCGGCCACAATAGTTACGGATCAAAAAGCAAAAGGCAAAGACGTAAGTCAGCTTGCGAAAGAACTGGATGATGAGTTTGATGGGCCGAAGTCCGCGCTCAAAGAGACCTTCAAGGCGGAGAAGCGCGCCCTCGAGACACAAGAAAAAGAATTGAAACGCGAAATCCTTGAGGCAAGACAAGCGGGCGATGCGGCCCAGGTTGAGAGTTTGGTTCAGCAACTCGGCCAAGTAAAGGCCCAAAAGGATCTTTTAGAACTCAAAGAAGAAGAGCAGGAAGAAACGTTAGAGAAAGAGCAGGAGCGCCTAAAAGGAGAGATGGAGGCAAAAGAAGAAGCTGAAAAAGCAATTAGGGAAGCTGAAAAAGAAAAGCAGGAAGTGTTGGAAGAAGCCGCCGAAGAAGATGTTGCGGTACCGACTGAAGCATTCGCAAAATTTGATAGGCTTCTTCTTCAAGCAAAAGAACTCTTTGAGCGCGGAAATTATCAGGGTGCAAAACAACTTGCCAAGCAAGCTGAAAAAAGTATTGAGACCGTGAAAAAGGATGTTGGAGATTTAGAGGAAGCGAAGGGGAAAGAAGAGGAGCTTAAAGAAGAAGAGCAGGGAGAAAAAGAGCGAGAGGAAAATGTCATAACCTACACCGATGCCGGTTATTCGCCAGCTACTTTGCAGATAAAAAAGGGAGAAACAGTCACCTTCAAAAACCAGAGCGGACAATCAATGTGGACGGCTTCGGCGGCGCATCCCACCCATACTGTTTACCCAACCACCGGTGGGTGTATCGGCAGTACTTTTGACGCCTGCCAAGCCGTTCAACCGGGCGATAGTTGGTCATTCCGCTTTGATGTTTCCGGCGCTTGGAAATATCACAATCATTTGAGTCCCGGCGATGCCGGCACAATCGTAGTGAAATAAACCCAGTTAGAACGAAGTTGTTTTAAGATTTGGGTATCGGCAGCGAGAAATAGAAAGTGCTTCCTTTCTCCTCCTCGCTTTCAAACCACATTGCTCCGCCGTGCTGTTCTACGATGTTTCTGGAAACATAAAGCCCAAGTCCGGTGCCGGAGGTTTGGTAAAGCTTTGCGTTGGACGAGCGGAAGAATTTGTTGAAGATTTTATGGGTCTGATCTTTGGGTATGCCGATGCCGGTGTCTTTTACTTCAAATATCACTTTTTCTTTAGCGGAGGTCGCTCGCAAAGATATCTTGCCTCCGGGAGAGGTGTATTTGACCGCATTTTCCAGCAGGTTTTCAAAAGCCATGGCAATTTTTTCCTGATCAAGGTTCAGCTCCGGCAGTTTTTCCGGGATTTCAACTTTAAAGTCAATGCCTTTCTCTTTGGCAAGGTTAAGATACTGTTGAGTAACCGAGCGGATGACCGGAAGGATGGACTGCGCTTGCAGATTGAACCCGAATCGCCCTTCTTCAATCCTGGCCACATTAAGGAGATCGTTGATAAGCTCCGTGAGTTGCCCCGTGGCAATCAGAGCATCATTAACTATTTTCTTTTGCTCTCCATTCGGGTCATCCGACTCCTCCAACAAAGAATTCAAGGCCCATTTTATGCCGGTTAAGGGCGTGCGCAGCTGGTGGGCGGCCACTGAAACGAATTCCGACTTTATCACATCAAGCTCCTGCAAGCGGGTGTTGGCCCGGGTCAGCTCCAAATCACGCCGTACCAGCATTTTCCCTGCTCCATCAAGCTCTGCCAAAAGTTCGCGCAGGCGCTGATTTAGAGAAGCCAGACGTGAGTTGGCGCGGATGATGAAAGCAAAGATCAGCATGCCCAAAACCACAGTAGTAAGCGCAAACAGTATTGCCTGCCGTTCCCCGGCAAGGGCACGCGAGCGGGGTTGCTCAAAAAAGATTCCCAGCCCCGCCGTGGGTATGGGCTTCCCCACCACAAACACCCGAATCCCGGATTGATTTATATATTCATCCTGGCTAGATAAGCCATCCGCGACTTTACCGTCTATTATGACTTTCTGCACTATGGGCCGGTCTGAAAAATTAGAGCGGCGCAGAAGCTCCGTTACCTCCGGATGCACGACCTGAAACCCGTTGCGATCCACCAGATAGATAAGTCCTTCTACCTTAATACTCCGGACGGAGAGAACCAAGTCCCGCAAGTTGAGATCTGCCAGCAAGACCTTCTCGGTTTCTCCCAGCCGGCGCACCGGAACCGCCAGACGCGCCTGCGGTTCAAATTCAGAAGAGAGAAATATCTCCCCGAGGTTCGGAGCTCCTTCCAAGGCCAGATAAAAATGCGGCTCCCGGGAATGGTCCTGCAGTTGGTCCGGAGTAACAATTTTGTATTTGTCCACCCGCTGGGACTCATGACCCCCTCGGTCCGCAATTGCAACATTCCCGAATCCGGGATTGTTTTTAAGAAATCTCTCCATAACAATCCTGGTCCTTTCTGGTTCAAGCGCAATTTCCTCGGCGGCAATGCTCATATCTTTAAGCGAATTTTCCAAATAAGTGGTTATGTCGGAATGTACCCTGTCCAATATTTCCAAGGAGAGGAGAGAAGCCGAGGAGCGGATATTCCTTATGGTTGGAATGAGCCATACTAAATTCACGGCAATGATACCCACTGCCGTGATCAAGAAGAGCGGTGCCCAGCGGAGCAAGATAAAACGAAACTGCGGCATAATTTACCCAATCCTACTTCCCGCCTATGATGATATCTACTTGTTTCAAAAACTCCTCACTAAATTCCAAACCAATTGCTTTAGCCGTGTCCAAATTAACGATCATAAGCAGTTTCTGCGGCACTTCAATGGCGATTTCTGCCGGATTCCTACCCCGCAAAATCTGATTGGTTAGAACCGCCGATTGTCCTCCGGAAACGAAATAATCCGGCCCGAACCCTATCAGGGCTCCTTTCTGCACATGGCTTATGTCAAAAGCCGCCAGCGGTATTTTTTCTTTGATGGCCCGTTGCGCATACAGTTCCAACACCCCCCAAATAAGCGAGTCGCCGCCCACGATGATCCCTTCAACGTCCCGGCGAGAAATCATTTGCGCCGCCGTTTTATTATCTTCACTGTCTCTTACCGGATAAAACCGCAATTCAATTCCAAGACGTTGAGCCGTCTCTTTGGCCACCTCAACCGATTTGTTGGCGGCAGCATCTCCTGCCTCTTTGGCGGTGTGAGGCATGGCTACCCGCCTGATAGCGGGATTTATTTCGCGCAGAAGTTCCAGGCGTCTCGCGGTGAGCTCTGTGGACAAACTTGCCACTCCGGTCACATTGGTTCCCGGCCGCTGAATGTTTTCCACCACTCCGGAAACCAGTGGATCACCCATGGAACCGAAGACGATGGGAATCGGGTGCGATAAATTTTTTGTTTCCTGATACGCCGCCTGCGTTGCCGGAGTTGAATAAGTATGAATAAGATCAACGCCGTTGGCAATAAATTCCCGTATCACTTTAGGAAGTTCCTCGCGAGCGGTAACAAACCTTATATCGTATTCCACGTTTTCCCCCTCAATGTATCCCAACTCTTTCATCTTGGCTTTATATCCCTCAACTGCGGACTCATAAAACGATCCTCGGGAAAGGATTCCTATGCGGTATACCTTCGGCTCCTCGGCAACCCGCCAGAGCAAACCGAAAAGTACCAGCCCGAGAAACAGCGTCAAGAGGATTATTATGCCCCAGTAAGACCTTCTCATGTTATTCCTTATCCATATTTTTTTTCTGGAGCACGGCTTTCACTTTTTCCAAGATTTCATTGGGAAAGGTGTTGGCTTTGATTACATAGTCAACCGCACCCATTTTTATTCCTTTTTCAATCTCTTCCTTCTGGCCAAGATTGGATATAATTATCACGGGAATATTGGCAAATTCTTTTCCGGCTTTTAGTTCGGCTAAAAAAGTAAATCCATCCATATCGGGAAGCACGATGTCCAGAAGAATAATATCAACCGGGCTGCTTTTTAAGACCTGGTGAGCTTCGCTCACATTGGGGGCGATGAAGACCGTATAGTTATCCTGCAAGAACTTGCGCTGCAGAAGATTTACCAAAATCGTGTCGTCTTCAACGATGAGAACGTTTGCTTTTGTCTTTTGCTCTTGTGGAATTTTAGCCGGACGGATCTGGTCCTCCGCAGACAACACTTGCTCCACTTTCTGCAGAACCTCCTGCGGGCTGAAGTTGATTTTGATGAGATAGTCGCGCACTCCCAAGCGCTTGATACGCTCGAGCTCTATGGGCTGTCCCGAGTTGGAAATCACGATCACCGGAAGCGCCGGCAAAATTCCTTCCCGGCGCAGGGTTTCCAGAATTTCAAAACCGTCTAGCACAGGAAGCATTATGTCTAAAAGCACCAGATCCGGATTCTGGCTGCGGATCTGACTAAGGCCTTCTTCTCCATTGCCGGCCAGGGTTACGCGAAATCCGGCCCGCTCGAGTTTGGCGCGCATAATGTTAGCTAAAGTTTCTTCGTCTTCAACCAGGATAATGTGCTTTTGGTTTTCGTTTGTTTTTATCATTTTATGTTTTCTTCAGTATAACACGGATTGCCGCAAATCCCCACCCATAGCTCTGCCCTGTCAAATTCAAGTTCGCGCTCCACCGTAAATATTTTTTTGCCGCCGATTTTTATCTCTTGGGTATAAGTGTCTTTCTTTATGATTTCCTTCCACTTGGAAACAGCGTTTCCAAGTTCTTTGTCTCCGATCACTTGAATCTTTATAGGATGGCCGGGTTTCAGGCCGGCGTCGCGGCGCATCTCTTGGATATTGCGCATAAACTCGCGGATAAATCCTTCCTCTTTCAACTCTGGAGTTATTTTTGTATCCAGTTTCAACTCATCCCCGAAACTGATTTCCTTTACATTTACTTCGTCTTTAATAAGTTCAAGCAGTTCCGGAGTTTTTTGTAATTTGTTATTTGTAATTTGTAATTTCGCAAGGGGCTGTCTTACCTTAATCCCCGCCTCCGCGCGCAGGCGCAG
>CAYIFD010000029.1:0-7049 GCA_964362595.1 uncultured Candidatus Saccharibacteria bacterium | reverse complement strand
CTTCAGATATTTTTGCAAAATGGAATAATCACCCAGATTAATCTCTTTCAGCTTCGTCTCATAATCGGATTTTGTAAATTGCTTATTATAAAAACAGTATTTTTTGTTCCTTAGGTTTGAGGACATAAAACAGTTCTGACAATTCTTGCAATCGAACAGGAAATAACTCTCCAGGCAGTTTTCCGAGTTGTGCACAAAGAAACATTTGAAAAGCTTTTTGCCCCACGATTTATAGCAGGAATCAGAGTCGTCGCATGCCCAACAATCAACGCAATCTTTATTTTTTTGACAGCACTCAAAATAATACAAATTCTCTCCGTTGATTGAATCAAATGCAAGATAGCAATTTTTGAGATGTCTTGAATTGCTCGTGTAATCGGAATTTACGTTGGAAGTATCGGTAGTAAGATTTGGCCGCGGGATACTCTCCTGCAATTTCGCAAATTGTTCAAAAAACGGGATATTGTCGTCAACTTTTTGACCGAATTCCTTGGGATTAAATTTTGAGGAGAACCAAACAAGATGCTCATAAATCTTAAATTTCGTTCCCGGTGGATATACCGTGACTATGTCTTTTCCGCTTGCACTGGATTTTACTTTAAAAAACTCATAGCCGGGAAGGTATGCAATTTTTCTCCGCATCCGTTCTTCCGGGCTCAATGTCGGCAGCGGCACGCGGATTTTTTTGTAAAATTCGATGTCCTCGGGCCGAACATAAAATTCTTTTGACGAAAAACGACAGACCTTTTTGAGACCGCCGTTCTTATCGAGACGCAATGAATTAAAGTATTCGTCAAGTGCCTTATCAAATTGTGGGGTTTGGGTCATACTACTTCTCTGAGATAGCAGCTTTCGCAATATATTTTTAAATTTTCGCCAGGCGAATACGAAGTCCGGGTCATCGCTCCGCATTTATAACACTGATGCTGCCAGAGCCTTAATTGGTTCATCATATCAAAACGTCTGCGCATACGTTTATCGGGGTGTGCGACGGGAAGAGGCAGATTTTTCTTCCTATAAAAATCAAGTTCCGATTTAATTATGCGGAACGGATTTTTTGATTCTCTGCATTCAATAGCTTTCTCCAAAATAGAGTCATCAACCTCTGCAATATTCTCCGGGATATCATCAGGAGGTAATACCTTGATGTTTTTGAGCAGTTCGTGGCGGTCATTTTCGTACCACGGGATTTTTCTCTCAACTGCCTCGGATTTAGTGAGAGGAAAGTATATTTGAGCAAATGTATTTTGATAAGGCATCATCCCTATAGGGAAAAATTCTCCGTATTCTCCCCGCGCAAGCATAGCGCTCTTTATTTTGTCAACCAGCTTCCAATATTCTTTTTCGGTATACTGCCGGTTGAGAATACAAAACTTCTTATTTTTAAGCCCAACCGATCCGAAACAATAGTGGCTATCACGACAATATTCGCTATACTCCAAAAAAGTAGAACTTCTTATATTTGCGGAGAAAAGCAGGTTGCTGCTGGAGGCAAAACCCGTTGACTCGTATGCCGTCTCGGATTTATCCACGCCCGAAACGTCCACCATATCTTTTGACGCCAGCATATAACTCGCGTAACGAAGATCTTCGCAGTTATCATATGCCTCAAAAGTTTGAAAACAGTTTTTACAATCAAAAATGCGGTCGCCTGTTGAGTTAACTGCATTTTGGGTATACACCGCTCTGTGAATCGCCTTCCTCCGCATATCCGCAAAACTGCGCATCAATCTTTCCAGATTGCTCCGCCTATCAAGGCCGGACGCTTGAATTTTTATTTCATATTCTTCTTTGGTCAGCTGTTGATTATTAAAATAATAAGATTTCTTGCGAAGATTTGACGACATAAAACAGTTAGTGCAATTACGGCAATCATAAAGAAACCAGGAGTCCCGGCACTTATCAATATCCTTGGAAAAATTGCAGTTATAAGAATCGTCCGCGTTAACACATTCGTACAGCAACTCCGAACCCTCTATGGTGGAAACATCTACAGAATCTTTTGAATCTTTAGCAAACCATGAGTAAAGTACGTTCTCGGAACGAATAACGCCCGCAGCGTAATAACAGTTTCTTGCTTCTACCCCGCCTATCGCATACTCGGAGTTAACGCTCTTTGGGTCTACGAAAAGCGCTTGATGGGGAATACTGAAAAATAAGTCGTGAAATTGCGCAAAAAATGATTTCCCTTCTTGAAGTTCTCTGCCATAAAACAACTCATCCCACGCATCAGACCTCCAGTGGGCGTTATCGTATACTTTTGCGGGGTGCGATTCCGGAAAAAGAGTAACGACAGTTTCCTTATGCCCAGGGGCGCTGCAGGGCTTGCGATAAAATGGGGGAAGCCGCAGATAATTTGTCATTCTTCGTTGCATCCGACAAAGAGGACAAAAGGTCGGCGGAGGCACGCGAAGTTTTTGATACATCTCAATATCTTCTTGGAAAATTTCAAACTCATCCCCGCAGATCACGCATAACCTCCTATGCGGAACCAAAGCGCCTAGGATTTCGTCAAGTGCCTTATCAAATTGTGGAGTTTTTGAGGGCATCTATCCAATTTCCTTTAAGTAACAACTCTCGCACCAAATATTTTTTTCCGGCCGGTCAGGGGCGTACGTTGTTTCAACCGCCTTGCCGCATTTTGCGCATTTTCGCCTGTAGTACCGAACAACAAGACCAAATGTTTTTCGCCACTTTGTCATCCGGACCGTGGGATGCTCCCGGGGCAAAGGAACGCCGTATTTTTTGTAAAATTGGATTTCCTGCTTGACGAACCGGAAATACTTTTTATTTTTGGAATCATATATGATTTTTTTCACTATGTCGTCCTTCACATCTTTAATATCATCCGGGAAATCCTTGGAGTCCATAATGTCGCCTTCAATTTTTTCAGAGGGTTCCCCCACCGGAGTCATATCGTATCCGTATTTTTTTGCGTCCGCGTCGTCAAACCCGTAGTAATACGCAACTTGCGTCGTGAGATACGGAAACGGGAGAACCCGCGGCGGAAAAAATTCTCCGTATTCCCCAGCTTCGAGCATTTTTGTCTTTATCTCATCAAGCTTTGCCCAGTATTCTTTTGGCGTATACTGAACGTTAAAAATACAATACGATTTATTATCAAGCCCTACGCATCCGAAACAATTCGAACAATTCCGGCAGTATTCCGAATATTCGACGTCTTCCGAATAATCAATATGAATTGAGAACTTGCATCCGTAATTGTCTTCTGCCCACACACTTGCCAAAAAGTAACAAAGCTCGTTTCCAGTTCCTCCAAGGACGTCATAGGAGTCAGACGAATCTTCGATACCCTCGCAATACGAAAGATTCTCCGAGTCATACACCCAAAGGCCGAAATAAATGTTTCGTGAATCCCGGATAAAGTCGCCGAAACCGTTTATTACATTCAGATTATTGCTTGATTTCCGCGGAGCTGAATTTTTCAATTCAAGAAATTCTTTTTTGAGCTTTTCTACCGTACTCAACGATCCGAAATTGATTTCTTTGAGACGCTTTTCATACTCTTCTTTTCCAACATACTGATTTCTAAAATAATACTTTTTGTTCCGAAGGTTTGAAGACATGAAGCAGTGGTCACAATTTTTGCAATCCCACAAAAAATAGGATTCGGTTGTTTGTTTGCATTCCTCGCACCAAAAGCATTTAAAGAGATGATCTCCGATTTTTGACTCGTAACACGTATCGGAATAATCGGTTGCCCAGCATTCAATGCAGTTTTTTGCCTCGGTACAACATTGGTGGTAGTAGAGATCTTCGCCTTTTTTTTGGTCAAATGTGAAATAGCAATTTTTGAGATTTTTTGAAACATTCGTATAGTCAGAATTTACGTTCGTGGGATCTGAAATCAAACTCGGATGTGGGACCGCAAGCTGAAGATCATTCCATTGATCAAAAAACGGTCTTTGTGGATCATACGGACGGCCATACTCAAATGGGTTCCACTTTTCCGAATACCATATGCGAGGTTCGTATACTTTGAAAGGACTTGACGGAGGATAAATGGAGATAACGCTTTTCTTTGAGTAAGCCGAGACGTTCTTAAAGAGTGTATAGCTGTTTGACGATGCGCATCGAAGGCGTCTTCGTTCTTCCGGGCTCAATGTCGGCAGCGGCACTCGGATTTTTTTATAAAATTCAAGGTCTTCCGGCCGCACATAAAATTTCTCGCCGGAAAATCGGCAGGTTCTCCATTGGCCTCCTTTTTTGTCCAGTTTGAGGTCGGCAAAATATCCATCAAGCGCTGTATCAAATTGCGGGGTTTTGATTGCCATATCCATCAACTGTATCAATTCTCCATCTTTATTCTAATGTTCTCAAGAACTTAAGAATAGATTTGCCTGTATCCGAAAGTATATGCTCAACCTCGTTGCCTACATTCTTTTTTAAAACTAGACCGGCGTTATGCAAACGCCTCAAATGCTCGGAAATAGTACGAAAGTCAACCCCAAGCTCCTCTGACACCTCTGCCACGGATAAATTAGGATCCTTTGCCAAAAGCTCAATTATTTGGATTCGCCGATGATTGGAAAATCCCCGGACGACTCTTTCCAACTTTCGAGTATTCATTTCAAATGAATAATTAGTAGTATTCTACTCTAATGTTCTTGAGAACATTAGAGTAGTTATGATTCTATTTTGCCGCGAAGCAGCGAACTATGCAATTCTTCCGGTTGATGGGGAGTTATTTGAATTAACTCAATTTTCGGCAATAACCCCAGGTTGATTTTTTCTTCTAGGTCTCTTTTAAGCCAATCCTGATCATACCCCAGGCAGATAATATCCGGCTTGTACCTCTTTAGCACAGTATAACTGCCCTGGGCTTTATCGCCCAGAACGGATTTGTACACCCCCGGAATGCGGCGGACGGCAGCAAGGCGAGACCGCTCTCCTTTTTTTGGATTCTTTTTTTTAAGCGAAAAAACGGCTTTATCCCGGGCAACGACAACAATAAGTTTATCTCCGTATTTTTTTGTCTCTTTGAAAAAATGAAGATGCCCGGGATGCAGTCCGTCAAACACCCCGAAGACCATTACCTGTTTTGCTTGCTTCTTCTTCATACTACCTCTGCTTGATAGCAATCCTCGCAATACACGATCTCGGGACGTTCCGGAGCATAGCTTGTCTCGAATTCGTTGGGACAATGGATGGAACCATGGAAATGAGCGGTTTGATTGGCATATACACCATTATCAGATTTCACTCCTCCGCAGGTACAGCGGCGATGCCAAAAACGGGGTGGATTAACGAATCTGAATCTATACTTAAAGCGGCAGTCCGGACATTTGTGCGGTAAGGGAAGATTATTTTTCTTGAGAAATACGAACTCCGTCTGGATGATGCGATACGCCTTATTGCAAGAGGCGCATTTTATAACCTCTTTCAGAATATTTTCAGTTGCATCGTCAATCCCCGGAAGGTTGCGGGCATCAAGCGTCGTTTCAAACTCTTTTGCCTCCGGATCTTGCCAGCGATAGCCGCGTCCAAGCGCTTCTTCTTTGGTAAGCGGGAAATAATCGTTGGCAACCGTCTCGTTATACGCAAAAAGTGAAAGTTCCGATGGAAAAAATTCCCCGTATTTATAAATACGCCCCTTGCTATCCAAATACGGAGCTGAATTCATGTGTGCGATTATTTTATTTCGAAGATCGGAATACTCCTCTTTAGAGTACTGTTTATTGAAGATACAATACTCTTTTTTCTTCAGTCCCACGCAACCAAACAAGTTTGAAGAAGAATGGCAGTTGATACAATACTCAAGATCGCCGGATGACGGCCAACAATCAAAGGAAAACCGAATATTACTAACCTGCATACCGCAGACAACGCTCTCGTAGATCAAGGAGGCCCTCATTCCCCAATTTGTATAATCGTAGGAATCGACGGCTTTATCCCACAATAGTTGGCAATACTTCAAATTTTCTCCGTCGTGAATTGAGTAGCAGTATTTTACGTTCTTGGTGTCTTGAATATGCTCTCCGCTTGAGTTAATATTTCTTGACCCGCGCATAAACTTTACCGGATATTTAATCCAGTGTTTTTCCGCCTTGACCCGTAAATCTTGAATTACCTGAAACTGGTTTAGATTAATTTTTCTTAGCTCTTCAAAATACTGTTCCTTGCCGTAAGGTTGATTAAAAATATAATATGATCGGTTTCTTAGGTTTACGCAGCCAAGGCAGTCGGAGCATCCCACCAAATCTTTGGAAAACCATACGTCGGAGCAGTTTTCGCAATCCACCGAGTAAAAAACTCTGTACCCCTCGTCAATCATGACCCCCTCGTAAGAAAGTTCGTCGTGCGCCGACTCGGTCATATCAAAACAGTCGTTCATATACAATCCTTTGACTAAATAGGCGGAATCCTCTATGTTGTTGCCGTCAAAACAAAGATACGAGTTTTTCATGTTGCCTGCCTGGTCTGAAAATTCAGAATTTACCATATTGATTACGCTCTTTGACGGCAGGGGTACGGTTTTCAAGAGTTCAAAAAATTGTTCAAAAAACGGTTTGGAAAAATCATATTCCTTGCCATACCGCATCGGATCCCATTTGTCCGACCACCAATAATCGTGTTCATAAACCTTTACCGGGGCCTGCGGGGGGATTCCTGAAAAAATCTCTCTGCCGGAATAGTCGTCTTTTCTGCGAAACAACCGTCTCCAGTTCCGGAACGTCATGCGCCGTATCATCCTGCACTCCGGACACCACGTCGGCGGAGGGACTTTGATTTTTTCATAGAATGCAAAATCATCCGGTTCGATGACGAACTCGTTTTTGCAATTTTGGCAGATTTTTGTTTCAGCATCCATGTCTTGTAGCAACCCTTAATGATGCTCGTCTTGCTCCCTGCCGCTCACTTTTATTAACCGCGCGTTTGCCGAACCTTCTGGCATGTTTCCACCAACCAGTGGCAGAAAAAGATTTTTTACTTGCAAAATGCGGTTTTCTCATAGAAGGAGAAAAAACTTACGAGCAGCAATAATTTCGATTCCATCGTACTTGCGTAAGTCAAGAAGGTGCCGGTCT
>CAYIFD010000028.1:0-7135 GCA_964362595.1 uncultured Candidatus Saccharibacteria bacterium | reverse complement strand
GTGCGGGAAGAGCTGAAAAAAATCAACGGATAACGAATTCCAAACGATGATTTATGTCGCCGAAAAATTTTGAAATTTTTGAGGAAGAAGCGAGGGTGCGCTTGCAGGTCAGGGGCAAAACCTTGGAAGATTTGTTTTTACACGCGCTCGGCGGAATGGCTTTTTATCTGAAACCGCAGACGACACAGATGAAAAGGAACGAGTTTAAAGAGTGGAGTAGGATCAAGGTGGAAGCAATGGATATTACCTCGCTCCTGGTGGAGTTTCTTTCTCGTGCGCTAGCCGAATCAGATCTTAAGAGTACTGCCTACTCTCTGGCTACTTTTGAAAAATTCGGGGAAAATTTTCTGGAAGGGAAAATTTTTGGCACCAAGGTTGATAATTTTGACAACGAGATAAAAGCCGTATCCTTTGAAGGTGTGGACATACGTAAGGATTCGGAGAATGGACTGTATGCGACCATATTGATTTTTGAGGTATAGATCGTTAGATTTTGGTATGAATACTTTTGATTTGCAAATTCAGTCCACCGCCTCGGATGGCAAGCATACACCAAGAGATTTGGTAGTAATGGCTAAAAGAGATGGAGTGGGGATAATTTCTATCACTGATCACGATACCGTCGCGGGTATTTCAGAGGCGCTTGAGTCAGGGAACGAACTTAAGGTGCGGGTAATACCGGGGATAGAGATATCAGTGGAGGAGCATGGAGCACACATATTGGGCTATGGAATTGATCATACCCGCAAACAACTCCAGGAATTTACCGCCCGATTCAAAGAGGAGCGGAGCGCACGGGCAAAAAAGATTTTGGAGAACCTGAAGAAGAATGAAAGTTTTTTTATTGAATGGGAGGATGTTTTGCGGGAGGTGGGGAGTGCGGCAGCAATTACCAGTCCTCATCTAGTTTATGCAGTGATGAAGAGACAAGAAAACCAGGAAAAACTTTCCCGCGACGGCGTGGCTAGTAAACAGGATTTCTATAAACGGTATCTGGCCGAAGGCGGGCCAAATGACGTAAAAAGAGAACATTTTTCCGCACGGCAAGCGATTGAGTTGATACACGCCATTGGCGGCGCTGCGGTATGGTCGCATCCTGCCGTTCATTTTGAAAGAAATTATGACGGGCTGGAAAAATTTCTTGTCGAGCTTGTGGAGCGGAAGATTGACGGGGTTGAAATATTCAGCCCTTCTCATACCGAAGATGATATGGAGTTTCTGGAAGGGTTGGCGCGGAAATACCATCTTCTCCGTACCGCAGGATCCGATTTTCATGCAACGGAACCGCCAAGTGAACCCAACGAGCGAGGGTTAAAATCTGCCGTGAGAGTCGGCGATTATGAGACCTTCGGGTTTTCTACAGAGGATATCGTGCCCAAGCTGGATGAGAATATTGCTCGTTGGCGGGCGCAAGCCGGCTAGACAATAAACCAGAGGCATGCTACAACACAAGTAGGCCCAAGCGGCCTATTTAAAATTACGTGAAAACGTGAGCCAAAAACTTTTGCCAAAGTCCTTACGGAAATTTTTAAGAAGAGAAAAATCTCGTCTGCGCCGAGAGTTTTTAGGCCGGGAAGAAGCAGAGAAAAGGATAAAAGAAATAGTGGAAAGGGTATACCAAGAATACGGGAAAGTAGATAAGGTGAGCAAGGCCTAGCTTTTTATTTTATTCTCCTTTTGCTATGATAAGGGGAGCATGTCAAAGGAGGGAGGACAACCAATGAAAAAAGGAGGGGAAGAATCAGTGCAATTTCGCCTGTTTCAAGAGGGAAAGCCAGACATAAAAAACGCGGATGCCTTAAGTCACTTGAAGCAAACCGGCCTTCCAGCGGAAAAGGTAAGGGCAGGCAAAGAGATGCTAATCGCGCGCAGCGAGGAAAAAAGAGCGGTGAGAAAAAAGATTAAATCGGTTAAGGAAAAACTGAAAAAAATTAGCGCTGCCCAAGACAGGGAACATCAGAAATTTATGTTGGGTAAAAGAATTGCGGATCTACCTTAACTAGTATGCGTAAACTCCTTTTTGTCATAATCGCCATTTCTGCCCTCATTTTGGGGGCACTTTTTGCTTTTCCTGTTTATAAAAAAGAATTCGCGCGGGTGGAATTAGGCGGAGTTTCTATGTTAGCGGATGTGGCGCAAGATCCACTGGCTTGGGCCGCTGGACTCGCCGGAAGAGAAAGTTTACCGGAATTGGGCGGTATGCTCTTTGTTTTTGAGGAAGCAGATTTCTACGGCATTTGGATGAAGGGCATGCTTTTCCCCATTGATATTTTCTGGATTAGAGACGGGGTAGTGGTTGATTTGGAAACAGAAGTGCCTGCGCCAGCTGCTGCCCAAACAGATTCTCTCTTGGCTGTCTACAAACCCGATGCTCTGGCTCAATTCGTTTTGGAGACCAAAGCTGGATTTGCTGGTAAGCATAATATCAAAATCGGAGATCCGGTAAAGATACTTTTCTCCAATAATACCGCTACTGCCAAAAACAATGAATCTATACCGCCGGGCTATGAATACTATATAGAAACACTTCGCTTACGCGGATTTAAGGGAAGTAGTTTTAAAGTGGAGAGCAAGTTATCCGAAACCGACCAGTATCAAAAATTTCTCATATCCTATAAATCGGGAGACCTTACCATAAGCGGAGTGATGAATGTTCCGCTTGGCCCTCGTCCGGAAAGTGGCTTCCCGCTCCTTATTTTAAATCACGGCTTGATTCCGCCCGAGATTTATTTCTCGGGACGGGGATCCAAGCGGGAGCAGAACTTTTTTGCCGAGAACGGCTATATCACTATCCACTCCGACTACCGCGGGCACGGCTCCTCAAGTCCCGATCCGTCCAAGCATCACGATTTTTATGTCGGATACACGGAGGATGTTATCAATCTGCTTGAGGCCTTGCGTGAGCTAAATCCGGGGCTCATTGACCTTAATCGTATCGGCATGTGGGGCCACTCCATGGGCGGCGGGATAGCAACAAGGGTAATGGTTTTGCGCCCGGAAATTAGGGCCTTTGTTCTTTTCGCTCCCATAAGCGCTGATGCAGAAGATAATTTTTTTGAACTATCTGCGCAAGAAATTATCCGTCTAGAGCAGACCTATGGATCAGGACCACAGGCCGATGAATCCTACCAAAAAATTTCTCCTCTTACTTATTTTGATAAAGTAGTCGCTCCCGTGCAGATTCATCACGGCACTGATGACCAAGATGTGCCCATTTCTTTTTCCGAGAAAATTTATCAGGCCCTGAAAGAGAAAGGCAAGAAGGTGGAGTTTTACCAATATCCTGGCGAGGCGCATGAGTTTGCCAATGGCTGGGAGTTGGCCGCGGAGCGTTCCTTACAGTTTTTTGACAGATATGTAAAGAATTCGAAATAGGTTGACCCCGCACCTTTTCTGCACTATTTTATGCACTATTTGTACATACTCAAAAGCATACCGACTAAAACTCTGTACATTGGCCGTACTGATAACATAGTGAGAAGAATACGGGAACATAATGCAGGAACAACATTCACCACCAAAAAATATTTACCTTGGGTTTTAGTGTACTGCGGCTATTTTAGTATTGAAGAAGCCATAAAGCGAGAACAGACCCTAAAACAGTTCGGAAAAGTTTACTCGCAGCTTAAACGTCGAATTCAGAAAAGCCTTCGCGGTGCAGAAAAGGTGCGGGGTTGATTTTGAATGCTTTTGGGGGTATACTGTTTTCATGCAAGATACGCTTGTTATTGATTTTGAGACCAAACACTCTTTTGCCGAGGTGGGAGGGGAGGCAAATATCCGGAACTTAGGAATATCAGTGGCCGGTGTCTATTCGTACGCCCGTGATGAGTTTTTTGCTTATGTGGAAAACGAACTTTTTAGGATGGAGGAAATGCTGGCCGAAACAGATCATATTGTCGGTTTCAATATCAAATATTTTGACCTGCCGGTATTGGAACCGTACCTTAGCAAAGTATCTCTCAGTCGTTTCGCTTTAACCGACATGTATGAGGACGCGGTAAATTTTCTGGGGCATCGGGTGGGACTAAACGCGCTTGCTAAAGCAACGCTTGGTACAGCTAAATCCAGCAGCGGTTTGGAGGCCTTGCGGTGGTTTAAAGAAGGAAGAGTAGAGGAGGTGAAAAAGTATTGTTTGGATGATGTAAGAATTACCCGCGATCTTTATGAATATGGCAAAAAAAACGGGTATGTGCTTTTTGAGTCCTATGTGGACGGCAAAGTTCATTCTATTCCTACTTTATGGGGCAAAGAGATAAAACGCCCGATGTTGAGCATTGTGGAGGAGGCGTATCGGGAGCGCAAGCGCCTGGCCATTGCCTATGTGTCTTCCCAGGATCCCGACGGTCTGGGATTTACCAAAGAGCGGATGATAGATGTCTACAAAATCAAGAAGCATGAAATAGAGGCCTATTGCCATTTGCGGGGAGGGCTGCGCAATTTTAGAATTGATAGAATTCTGAAAGCGGAAGTTACCGGAGAACAGTATCTTATCCCTCAAGATTTCCAAAAAACCTTGTTTTAAAAAATGCCGGAAACCATAAAATTTTATAGTCAGACCTACGGTCTGGTAACTATGGCAGAGATGCTGGGAGAGGTAATGAATTTTGTGAAAAGCCAGCCGGGCCGGTTTTATAAAATCATAGTCGGTACGGATTCGGAAACTTCCAATCCGGTTTCTTTGGTTAGCGCGGTTACTGTTTGGCGGGTAGGGAACGGAGCGATCCACTTTTGGACAAAAGCCGAAGAGAAAAACTTCCATTCGCTTCGGGAGCGCATCACGCAGGAAACCATTAACTCCATTACGCTTGCTCAAGAAATACGCTCTAGATTGCAGGAGCTTTTTGGGGATGAATTTTTTTGGGACGGCAACGAAATCCATGTGGACATTGGAGAAAACGGGCCATCCAGGGACCTGATTGATATGATCAAAGGCATGATCAAGGGATATAATTTTACTCCGGTTATCAAGCCGTACTCTTTTGGCGCCTCCAACGTGGCTGATCGCCACACTTGATCTCTCTTTCTTTCTCTCTCGTCTCTTAAGTACTTCTTAAATACTCATTCTACTATTGACGGCGATCGCTTTCAAAAGTAGAATAAAAGAGAAGTGAAACTTTCGCATAGAAAAGTTCCGGAGAAGCGGCTTAGAAATGCCTTGTGGGAGCACCGGGATTTTTTGCTGGAAAAATTGAGAAATGAATGGGAGTCCTTAGACAAAGAAGAAAGTATACGATTGAGAAAGCAAAAGTTGATTAAGGGGGCAAGAGAAGCCGGTATGGCAGCGGCAACGACGATTCTCGCGCTTGCGGCGATAGCGGGGGTAGTTGTAATCGCGGCGGTAGCGCCTAATGTTTTTGCGGCTTTCGGTAAACTGGGACAACGTAGATATATTTCGCGCAAAGGATTTGCAAAAACCGCATCTTATTTGAAGCAGAGGAAGTTTATAGAGATAGATCGACAAAGGGATAAGTATTCTATAAGAATTACTTCCAAGGGGCTGGAAAAAGCAGTTGCAACTTCTTTTGAACGCCTCACAATAGGAAAGCCAAAATCGTGGGACAACAAGTGGCGGCTGGTGGCCTTTGACATTCCAGAAAAACATAAATGGTCCCGCGAAGGGTTTCGAAACAAGCTTAAAGAGATAGGTTTTTATCAGTTCCAGAAAAGCATATTTGCTTTTCCTTATCCTTGTTTCTCGGAAATAAACTTTCTTTCTTCTCTTTTCAACATTTCTGATTTCGTTCACTGCGTAGAGACATCGGCATTAACTAACGACGGCGAACTTAGAGATTTTTTCGATATAAGCTAAGTCTTGATCGCTGATTCTACTTTTAACAGCGATCGCTTTCAAGAGTAGAACATAGAGCATGTAAGATTGTATATCGTATATAGAAGCACAGGGGTACAGTTATTAGAAAAATATAGAAAAGTAGAATGTATAGATTTGGGTCGTACGAAATGTGCGGTTAGGCAAGCTCGCCGCGCTTTGGATTGAAGCTCAAGTGTAATGTGCCATATACTTGGATTTTACCAGGTGCTGCACTTACTTGTTGAATCTAATGTTTTTACATTTGACTTTTTAAGGTTGATGGTGTATAATAGGGAGCAATACATGTTCTTTTTTGTTTTAGTGACGCCATTTTTTGTGAATCGGGGTTCTGAAAAACTTCCGACCCTCCTCGGTGAGTTAGCCCTTGTGGCTAAGGGACCCCGATTCAGAGAAAGTGGTCACTATAGAGGTTCGGCCTCTATAGCGGGCCAGGGCTGGGGGGCAACTGGGGAGACACTCACTAAAAACAAACAGTGCATCTTGCCTATGTTTGCCCTCCGACCCTGGCTGTTGTAGTATTCAGATAAGCAGTTCCTTTTTCTATACTAGCCGGTTCACGCCACCCCGGCACACACAAGGAGGTGAAATTCTAGAAGGTGGCGCGGCTGTGCACGTTCGTTTTCTTCGAGGGATCCCCTCATGAGTTCCCTGAGTTCCCGCAGGAAGGAAAAGCCAGGAAAAGCTGTCTCCTCTGCCCGCACCGCCCCCTCCGGTAAGAAAGGAGGTGGCCCCATCCTCACGCGGGAGGAGGATCCTGGCCCCCCGCCGGTACCCTCACGGCGGAGCAAGATCACGATCGGTGAGAGGGAGGGGGTCGCGAGCCGGTATCTTTGCGACGGGAGCGGATGCGTGATCCCGACGGGGTTGCGCGTCGATCACCTCGCCAACGGTGGTCCCCGCAAGCTGCTGTCGTAGGAGGGATCATGAGAATGATCCCCTCGGTCGTTCAGCGGCGTCGGTTTCTGGTTCGGAAGGCCCCGAGGCGTAAGCCACAGAGGGCGAAGCCGACCCGGAAGGACCTGATGACGCCGGAGTTCGCTATGCTCCTCCAACGAGCCACGAACGGGTTCGCAGGCGGAAACGGAACCAACGGATCCGTCTGATCTCCGGTCTTTAACCCACCGGTAGCACGCCCCTACCGGCCGCGCCACGACCTCACCCGTCCGTGCGCGGTTTGCACCCGTTTCGGCGGGGCAAGAAAGGAGGTAACTGGGGAGGCGACTCCCCCTCGGGCGCCTGATCCTTCCGGATAAAGATCAGGAGGAGCGAGAGCGATGCTGCTCATGAGGGACAATGACGCGC
>CAYIFD010000027.1:5745-7144 GCA_964362595.1 uncultured Candidatus Saccharibacteria bacterium | reverse complement strand
GAATGGCCTGAAAAGCAAGGTGCGGGTTTATAGCGGTAATCCGCGAAATATCTTCGGCAAAACCAAAAACCATGGCAGCTGTTCTTTCTCCAAAGGCGGTGAACGAATTTTTCAGATAGTCAGCCCAGGCAAAATTCTGTCGGGAGGGGCTGGCAAAAGAGGTATAAAAGTCAAGAGCTCTTTCTGCTTCTTCTCCCACTGCTACTTCTCTGGTGTTGCGGACAATGATGGGATCCCCATTTTGCAGCATCAGGGCGCTTAGAATTTCAAAAGCGTACTCTATATTATTGTAGACGCCAAGAGCGATTCCGCTTTTAGTTATTTCTCCGGAAGAGTTAGCCCTGGTTAAAAGTTTTGCCGTTTCTATGACCTCATCCCAATTTTTGGGAGGGGTAGCGATGCCAGCCGCGTTAAAAACGTCTCGGTCATAAAAAAGAGCTAAGGTATCAACAAAAAGAGGAGCACCCAAAATCTCCTCTTGAGGTCCGATCAGCTCTTCTACGGCAATATCAACAAATGCTCGCTGGAAATCCTTTGCGGCCAGACGGAATTCCGAAGGCAAGGGCAATACTTTATCCCGATGCTTGGCAAGCAGGGTATTGGGCAGAACAAAAACATCCGGTCCCCGGCCTTCCGCCAGGCGGTTTACCAGTACTTCCTCGTAAGTTGCTTCTTCCAGCCGCACATAGTTGACGATGATATGGGGATTTTCTTCCTGGAATTGGTTGATAATCGGCTCCCACACGGCCGCATCGTCCTTAATGCTCCAAAAGGAGATAGTAGCGGGCTCGGGGCTGGAGGACTTGCGGCTGAAGAAAACGGCACCGGCCGCCAAAATTATCAGCGCTCCGCCAGCGATAATGATTAAAGTATTGCGAGGCATGTTTACAAATTTTCAATTATCATTGAAAATTGGTCATTGAAAATTAGGAAGTTAGGGCTTTCGGAACATAAGCCCGTAGTGGTGGCTGCCCGTTTCAAATTCGCGGTCAAAAATGAGTCCGGCCTGCAGTGCCCACTGTCTAGCGATTTCCTTCCTGACACGCAGGTTTAGGGGAGGACCAAGGGGTGCCGGGGTCCCGTCCCATTCTATAATAGCTACCCGGCCTTTTTCTCGCAGAATTCTATGGGCCTCCCGAAAAAGTCCTGGTTTGTCTTCGGCTTGAAAAAGGATATTGGCGATCACCACGAACTCCACGAAGTTGTCCTTTAATTTTGATCCTTCCGGCTCATCCAGATTCGCCCATACCAATTCTATATTGAGCAGATGCTCCAGCTTGGCTCTGGCGCGGATGATTTCCAGAACCGGCTTCTGGATATCTATGGCATATACTTTGCCGTCACCCCCCACGATACGCGCCAAGGGAATCGTCCAGTATCCGTGTCCGGCGCCAAAGTC
>CAYIFD010000027.1:857-5645 GCA_964362595.1 uncultured Candidatus Saccharibacteria bacterium | reverse complement strand
AATGATGTTTCCGGTCTTGGAAGTGATTTTGGCGCACTTTATCCCCGATCCGCCCCGCCTCTGTTTCTTGAATTGTTTGATAAGCGTCTGCTTCCCGTATCCGTTCTCCATTACCACCAATAGTTTTTCGCCTTGCGCTTTAATTCTTTCGCTTTCTATTACGTCCATTCCCACCACCTCGTCCCCCTGCCTGCCGTCTGCCTGCCGGACAGGCAGAGCAGGCAGATTTTTTTTCAGACGTACCGCGTGTACTCCGGCCGCAGTCCTGCCCATCGGCCGTATGTCTTTCTCCGAAAACCGGATGGATTGCCCTTTTTTGGTGACGAGAATAAGCTCATCCTGGCCGGTGGTAAGACGAGCCCATTCCAAAGTGTCTCCGTCTTTAAGTGTGACGGCAATAAGCCCGGAGCGGCGGACATTTTCAAACGATGGGGCCTCTACTTTTTTGATGATGCCGTCCCTGGTTACCATCACAATATAGCGGGTCTTCTCCGACCGGGGTTTACTTTTATCTTTTTCTATAGCCAAAATGGAAGTAATATTTTCCTGTTGACCCAAGGAAAGGAAGTTAAAAATGGATTTTCCTTTGGATACGCGCGTACCTTCCGGAATTTCATAAGCCCGCACCTGGTATACTTTCCCGGAGTTGGTGAAGAAGAGAAGATTAGAATGGGTGTTGCAGGTAAGAAGGTGTTCCACCATGTCTTCTTCCTTGGTTTCCATGCCGATGAGCCCCTTGCCTCCCCGCTTCTGCATCCGGTAGGACTCGGGCTTTAAGCGCTTGATGTAGCCGCCGCGGGTTACTGCCACCACTGCTTCTTCTTCCGGAATGAGATCTTCTTCCGAAAATTCTTTGGGCGAGGCCTTAACAATCCTGGTCCGACGTTCGTCTCCGTATTTTTCTTTTACTTCCAAAAGTTCTTCCTTAATCACCCCCATGATTTTACGCGGATCTTTGAGCAGCTCCTCCAAGGACTTAGCGAGAGCAATTTTTTCTTTTAGTTCATTCTCAATTTTCTGGCGCTCCAATCCGGCCAGCGCGGCAAGGCGCATCTCCAAAATGGCTGTGGCCTGGATATCGGTAAGAGAGAATTTATTTCTCAACTGGCGGTGGGCTTCTTCCCGGTCCGCGGATTTCTTAATGGTGTCAATCACCCGATCAATGTGATCCAGCGCTTTTTTAAGTCCTTCCAAAATATGAATGCGGTCTTTGGTGCGGTTCAGGTCAAATTTGGTCCGGCGCGTAACTACCTCGTTGCGGTGACTCAAGAATTCTTCCAGCACTTGTTTTAGGGAAAGGATTTGCGGCTGGATTCCGTCCACCAAAGCAAGCATGTTTAAATGGAAGTTTTTTTCCAGGTCGGTGAATTTATAAAGATTATTGAGAACTTTTTGCGGGTGCGCGTCTTGCTTCAATTCAATGACAATGCGCACGGTTTCATCTTTGTCGGATTCGTCCCTGATGTCGCGGATTCCTTCCAAACGTTTCTCCTGCACTAGGTTGGCCATGGTTTCAATAAGTTCGGATTTGTTTACCTGATACGGAATTTCCGTAATCACGATTTGTGAAGAATTCTTTGGCCCGTCTTCAATCTCCGCTTTGGCCCGGTTTAAAATCGCTCCTTTGCCGGCCGCGTAAGTCAGCCGGATTTCTTTTTCATCAAAAATAATTCCGCCGGTGGGAAAGTCCGGTCCCTTAACGAATTCCATCAAGTCCTCTTGAGAGGCCCTAGGATTGTCAATCAAGTGCGCCAGCGCCTCCACGGTTTCGCTTAAATTATGGGGGGGGATATTGGTGGCCATGCCGACAGCAATACCAAGAGTGCCATTAAGAAGAAGATTCGGAACTGCCGAGGGAAGCACCACCGGCTCCTGGCGGGTGCTGTCGTAGTTGTCGCGGAAATTAACTGTGTCTTTTTCAATATCGCGCAGAATCTCCACGGAGATTTTGGTCATTCGCGCTTCGGTGTATCTTTGCGCGGCCGCAGCATCACCGTCGATTGAACCGAAATTACCTTGGCCGTCAACTAACGGATATCGCAGCGCAAAATCTTGAGCCATTCGAACCAAGGTATCGTAAACCGCAATGTCGCCGTGCGGATGATAGTGGGCCAGCGCCGTGCCCACAATGGCGGCGGATTTGCGAAACTTTACTCCGGGAGTTAAACCCATTTCATGCATGGTATAAAGAATTCGCCGATGCACCGGCTTTAGTCCGTCTCTAACATCCGGCAGGGCGCGCGAAACAATAACCGACATAGCATAGTCCAAATAGGACTCCCGCATTTCGTTAACTATTTCCCGTTGTTGTATTTTTCCTATATCCATTTTAATAGTTAAGCAAAACTCCAAGCGAGCGGAAGGTCTCCGCTATTCCGGCAAGCGGAGTCAGTATTTTGGTTTCATACTGGTTTTGCTTTGTTGCTTCTCTGGCAAAATTTTCTTCCGGCAAATTTTCCAGCCGTGAAGCAAGATCAAAATTCCACAGGCCAAACAGCGCTAGCGCGCAAACCAAAAAAAGAATTCCGGCAAGAATTTGTCTTGCTTCTTCCGGCCAGGAATGAATCTTGCGCAAAATGTCTGGTAGCGGTTTCACTGTCTTCTTTAAGCGGGTTTCAACACCACCACTTCCGTTTTTCCTTCTTCCGCCAAGTCCTTTTTCTTTAGAGTCAACTTATCTTGCGGCGCGGCTTTTGCGGCCCCGGTTTCTTTCAAGAACTCTTCTACTTCCGCCAAGGATATTTTCAAGCCCGGGATCTTGTAGTGCATGGGGATCGCGAGGCGGGGCTCAATCTGTTTTACGATTTTGGACGCCTGTTCTCCGTCAATGGTATATTTTCCGCCCACCGGAATCATCAGGACATCAACATCTCCCAGCGCGTCCAAGGTCTCGCCCCGCATTTCTTTTTCTCCGAAGTCCCCCAGATGGCTCACGCGCATTCCTTCCATTTCTATTTTATATACCGTGTTCATCCCGCGCTCTTTTCCCTGCGCTTGGTCATGAAATGTCTCTATACCATGCACATAGATGTTTTTCACTTCATACTCTCCCGATCCCTTAATGATGAAAGGTTCGCCGGTAAGGGACTCGACGTTGGCGTGATCATAGTGTTCATGAGTGACCAAAACCACATCCGCGCGAAAACGCGGCGCAGTCAAGCCGATGTCTTTAGAAAAAGGGTCAATCACGAGGGTCCGATCCCCGGATTGAAGTTTAAAGCACGCCTGTCCCAACCAAGTGATTACCATATGACCCTCATATTGTAACAAAAATTAGCCGTCTTGCCAAATTGAAGGTTTTTTAAAGGTTTTGTATCTATTTTTGCTGCGCCTTTGGCTTGCAAAAATAGACAAAGCCCTTTATACTTTCCCTCATGACTGATGAGGCAAGTCCCGTTAGAAGTAAGACGCCGGAGGCGTCTGCCGATGTGCTTGCACATCGGACTTCTAACGGGATAAATAATCAGGAAAATCAAAACGAAAACGGCGCCGATATTGCGAACCGCTTGATTTTGCGCGAGCGACCGCGCCATGTTATGGAGACCATCCTAAAGGGGGGAATAGGATCCGTACCCAAACCCGGAGATATTGTGGAAGGAATTGTTATTGAGAAGCGAGGAGCAAAATTATTCGTTGATCTCGGCTCATTTGGAACCGGAGTAGTGTACGGCCGGGAATATCATCAGGCCCAAGACATCATTAAAGGTTTGAGCGCAGGAGACATGGTGTCGGGCAAAGTAGTGGAGCTGGACAACGAAGAAGGTTATGTGGAGTTGTCTCTCAAAGAGGCCGGAGAAGAAAAGCGCTGGGTGGATCTTAAGTATCTGATGCAATCCGGAGAAGTATTGGAATTGCCGGTATTGGAAGCCAATCGCGGCGGCCTAATTTTGGAAACCAGAGGCCTGAAGGGTTTTCTGCCCGCCTCGCATCTTTCTTCCCAGCACTACCCGCGAGTGGACGGGGGTGATAAAGAGAAAATCTATCAAGAACTTTTGAAACTCATCGGTCAGCCCTTGCGGGTGAAGATACTTGATCTTGACCCGAGAGAAGGCAAACTTATTTTTACCGAAAAAGGCCAGACCTCCGAAGAACTGCAAGTGGCTTTTGCCAAATACAAAATTGGCGATGTGGTAGAGGGCGAAGTCACCAGCGTGGTTGACTTTGGGGCGTTTATAAAATTTGACGAGGCGGGTTTGGAGGGACTTATCCATATTTCCGAAATTGACTGGACTCTGATTGAAGATCCGCGGGAGATTTTAAAGTCGGACGACAAAGTGCAGGCTAAAATCATTGATATCCGCGGGGACAAGATCTCGCTGTCCTTAAAGCAGTTGAAAGAAGATCCTTGGGTCAAAGCGCAAGAGAAATATCATAAAGGAGACGTCATCACGGCCAAGATTACCAAGTATAATCCTTTTGGCGCGTTCGCGCAGTTGGACAAAGATATCCACGGGCTCGCGCATATTTCCGAATTCGGGACTGAAGCCAAGATGCGCGAAACCCTGAAAATCGGAGAAGAATATACTCTCAAGATTTTAATGATTGATCCCAAAGAGCATCGACTTTCTCTTGGTCTTATCCGGGAGCAGGAACCCGCCTCTGCCTCAACAGCGGTCGGGGCTACGGCGGGCAAGAAGGATATGGAGGGCAAGGGAGAAACGACGGAAGAAGTTAAAGCGGAAGCAACCGAAGCCAAAGAATAAAAAATCAAAAACACGACAGGCGGCTGTCGTGTTTTTGATTTTAAGCGATGCTTCTTGGGAAATTCTGAACCTTGGACGAACCTAC
>CAYIFD010000027.1:0-847 GCA_964362595.1 uncultured Candidatus Saccharibacteria bacterium | reverse complement strand
CAAGGCGCAAAGCGGCCTAGCCGAGCGGCGAAGCCGCGAGGCAATCTCTCTCCCGAAACGCGAAAGTTCTGTCTGGTGGACAAAGAAAGATTTGAACTAACTTCTTTCCCTGTGCTTTAATTGATGGTAAAATTGGGTTATGGAAAATTTTAAAAAAATTGTTGTTGATCGAAATCTTTGCATTGGCGCGGCAAGCTGTGTGGTTGCGGCAGGCGGAGTTATTGAGCTGGACGGAGAAAATAAAGCGGTGCTCAGGCAGAAAAACGGAATAAAAAATTCCGGACCGGCCATGAAAGAGAATTTGGAAGACGGCGCGATTGATGATGAAACACTACTTTTGGCCGCCCGGTCCTGTCCCACCAAAGCGATTTACCTTTATGACGAGGAAGGAAAGCAGGTATATCCTTAAAATTTAAGACACAAAACACAGATACGCACAAAACACAAATAAAACCCGAAAACCCAAAGCTAAAAACACAAACCCGCTATTAAGTGTTTGTGATTTGTGTTTTTGAAAGTTTGTGTTTTATTTGTGCTTTGGTTCTTGTGCTTTGTGCGTTTTTCAACTATGCAATATAAATACGTAATTATAGGCGGAGGGATTGCCGGCACGACTGCGGCTGAAACAATCCGGCAGAATGATAAAGCCGGCAGTATCGTCATTGTATCCGATGAACCCCACCGGCTTTATTCGCGCATCATGCTTTCCAAGCCGAATTTTTTTCTTGAGAAGATTCCCTTTGAACAGGTCTGGCTGAAAAAGGACTCGTGGTATGCGGAAAACAACATGACGCTTATTGCCGGAAAAAAGGCCGTTTCTCTTGATGCCGTAAAAAAAGAAGTGAAA
>CAYIFD010000026.1:0-7295 GCA_964362595.1 uncultured Candidatus Saccharibacteria bacterium | reverse complement strand
TGAGCGCCCTGATTTCTTTGGAAGCGAGCATTTTATCAAGCCGCGCCCGCTCCACATTTAAAATTTTTCCGCGAAGCGGCAGAATTGCTTGAAATCTTCTATCGCGGCCTTGTTTTGAACTATTATGGACGAATACTCCAGACGCAAGAGCAAAGTTATGGGTGTTGGGTACTTCGATATCATACACATCCATCGGCTCGGACAAGAGAGTCACGGACCTTACCTTATGATTGAAGTTGATAACAGCGGCTTCTAATCCTTTGTACTTTCCCCCAAAAAACCGTTTTCGTATGGTACTCAATCGAAGGAGGGTTCGGTCGCCGGTCTCTTGACGCTTGTTGTTGTAGCGGGGTTCATCGATAGTACCGTACTGGCGGTAGAGTTTATTGAGGACCGCAAGCGCTTTGCGTTTATATGTTTGATTGTATGCGCGCATCCGTTGCGTTCTGAATGCTCCTGTCCATTGTGTACTTGTCTTGGCACTGCGCCACTTTCGCAGATTCTCATTCTGCCACTGTCGTTTTGCGATCCGGGATAGCCACTGTTTTCTTTCCGGATGTTCCTGGAAGAACTTCCGCACGCGCTTTGCTTGTTTGTTTCTATGTCGAGGAGAAGCCCAGTATGATATCTGTGCCTCGGCGAGTTTCCGGAGAGCGGACTCTCGATACTCCGCGTTGCTGTGGTAAAACGCAAGAAATTTTTCTCCTATGTACCGTTTGTATGCCTCGTTCTCCCATTGTTTCTTTGCTCTTCTGCGCAACATTCTCCGCATCTGTGGACTCGTCATGAGCATCCGTACCTTTTCCCGGTATGTCTCGGTCTTATGCGCTTGCCGCGCCTTCTCCTTCGCCGCTTCGCTATGAACTCCAAAATGAGTCATCAGGCGGTGATGGGCGAGGTGGGCTTCAGGTGTCAAGCGCCGGATGTTATCGGGATTGTTGTTTAGTTTATTGAAATCAAGGTGATGCTTATGGGAGCCGAGGTGTTCGTCGTACACTCCGTGTTTGAGATTATACCGATCGGCCAAAAGGTGGGTAAAAATCCACCGATTGCTTACGGGCTCATATATCATCTCGTATCCCTCGATAGTTATTCTGCCTCCCTTTTTAGATAGTTGCCGATTAAGAGGCATGAGAGAATCACTTGGAGTGAGTGAGTTCGCCGGTGTATAGCTCCCGTTCCTAAGCATAAACTGGTGATCCGGCGTGCAGGTGATATCCTCGTCGTTGTCGAGGACGATTTTTACTACTGCAGCACTTCTCTTCGTTATTCTCGGATTCTCTATTTTTTCTATACCGACACTCCCGTCGTTCCGTATCGTATAGCAATAGTGGCTCCTACCGGCCTGACTTTCTGTAACGAGATCTCTTAACGAAAGATTCCTGCCATCGGCCAATGCGATCTTTGTATCCCCCGAAAAACAGCCTCCGGCCGAATCGCCCTCCACCAGGAATAATTCTGATTCTTCGGGATTTTTGGACTGACAATCGGCAAGTTTTCCCGGGAGCATAAGACCCTCAAGAGCGCCTTTTCGCAGCACGGTTTCTCTGGCTGCTTTGGCGGCCTTGCGCGCTTTTTGGGCAAGAAGGGCTTTGCCTATAATCTCCTGCGCGTCGCGAGGATAGCGCTCCAGCCACTCTTTTACCGCCTCGCCTACCACCGTTTCCACCGCCGTTCGCGCTTCCGGATTGCCAAGTTTGGCTTTGGTCTGGCCTTCAAATTGAAGAGCGACGTTTTGAATCCTTACCGAAATAATTGCCGTGATACCTTCGCGTACGTCATCGCCCGTAAGCGTTTCATCCTCTTTCTTGAAATATTCATTTTTTCTGGCACAGTCGTTGAGCGCGCGGGTGATGGCGGTCCTGAATCCGGTAAGATGCATCCCGCCTTCTCCGGTATGAATGCTGTTGGCAAAGGAAACCTCTTTGGCCTGGATGTCGTCGGTATACTGAAAGGCCGTTTCTACAAAAATTTTTCGGCCTCCGTTTACTTCCGCTTCCCTGGCCACATGGAATATATTTTCGTGTTTGGGCGTCTCATTCCTGTTTAAATATTTTATGTAGGAAACAATACCTCCTTCAAAATAAAAGGAGTAGACGTGGCGGAGCAGAGAGCCGTCTTTCGCTTTTCCCCCGTTACGTTCGTCAACGACGGAGATTTTTATCCCCGGGGTCAAGTAGGCCTGCTGCCTTAAGTGGTCAAGAACCCTTTGGACATCAAATTCTATTTTTTCAAATATTTCCAGGTCCGGCTCAAAGGTAATGGCGGTACCAGATCCTTTGCACTTTCCAGTTTTTTTAACTGCATGCTTGGGCTTACCACGCGAATATTCCTGTATATACTGATAGCCGTCACGGCATACCTCGGCTTTCAGCCAAGACGAAAGAGCATTTACTACCGAAACCCCGACGCCGTGAAGCCCTCCGGCAATTTTGTAGGACTCGCCTCCGAATTTCGCTCCGGCATGAAGCGTGGTCATAACCGTCTCCAGAGCCGATTTTTTGGTCTGTTTATGGATGTCCACCGGAATGCCCCGGCCGTCATCAACCACCATGACGCGGTTATTGGGGAGAAACGTTACCGCTATATTCTTGGCGTATCCGGCAAGGGCCTCGTCCAGGGAATTATCCGTAACCTCAAAAATTAAGTGATGCAATCCGTCAACTCCGGTAGAACCGACATACATTCCGGGGCGTTTTCTAACCGGATCCAGCCCCTCCAGGACATAAATATCTTTGGCGGTGTATGAATTGTTTGGATTATTTTTCTTTGCGTTTTTGGCGCTTTTAGCCATTGTTTTAAAACATAAATTCGTCTCCTATTTTTATGGCAAAATAGGAGACGAATTAAGCCGTATCTAAGCCATTTTTAAAATCAAGGAGTATACCTCAATTATAGCAGAATTGAGTAGCAATTTCAACCGTTATTCTTTGCGAGAATTTGAAGCGCTAATGCCGTTCCGCCCGCGAGGAAGCCGAACTTTGCGAAATAGCGCAGTCGGGAAAACTCTTTTTTCTCTCCCTCGGTTAATACTTCAAAAAACAGTTTTGACATAGCGCGTTGGAATAAGACGATTTTTCTTAAGGCCGAGGATTATATTTTTAACCAAATAAAATATAGCCGGGTCGTAGATCGGTTGAGGATTTTGGAGAAACACCCTTCGGACTTTATCTTTGCCATATATTTTGAACAGCCATTTGATCTGTTCAAGCGTCCCGTATGTTAAGACCTGATGGATTACGTACTCTTTGTCCCTTTCTATATTAATTTTTTTAATCCCGGCAGACCACAAAACGCCCTGGAGCGAGAGGGGGATAGGCATATTACTTAACTCCTTATTTATGAGACCTTTTTTAGATCGTTGCACTAGACCATTATATCACAAAATGCTTTTTCAGAAAATGGCTTATTTCCTCACCTCCCACTCTTTTTCTTCAAGGGCTTTTATAATTTTTCCTACAATCACGTTTACCTCTTCATCCTTAAGGGTCCGTTCAGGTGATTGGAAAATAAGGTGAAATGCTAAACTTTTTCCTTCTGCTTCGCGCATTTGCTCGTCTTGGAAGTAATCAAAAAGGTCGGAATCAACAAGCAGTTTTCCGCCGATATTTTCTATAATCTCCTGGACATCATCGGCTTTGGTATTCGCCGGAACAACGACCGCAATATCACGAATGATCGCCGGGTATTTTCCAATTGGCAAAAACTCCTGTTCGGCACGCGCGAGTTTCCATAGTTTTTCAAAATCAAGTTCTGCGGCCACAATCCGCGCCCTGGATTTAATATTTTCCGATACAACCGGATGAATTTCTCCGACATTTCCGATCCGCTCATCACCTACATTTATCTGTGCCACGCGATACGGATGAAAAATTCCTAATTCCTTATTCCTAATTCCTAATTCAATTTCGTCATCATACCAATAGTCGCTGATTCCCAGGTTTTCAAACAGTTGATCAAGTATGCCCTTAAGTTCATAGAATTCGTCCTCGCCCCGTACCGAACTTGCTTGTCCCGTACCGAACTTGTTCTGGCGCGGGGTTCCGGCGCGGGGTTCCCCCGAAGCGCCTTTTCGTGAGAGGACTACGACGAGGTCTTTATGCTCTTCTGCGCCATCGTCTTTCTTTTTGAAACTTTTGGCAATGCCGGACACTTTCACCGTATCAAAACTACGCGCGTTTTCGGCCGCGGATGTGACGTATTTTATGAGGATTCTGGGGCAGAGATATTTTGTCTCCGAACTTATAGGATTTGCTACTTCAATCGCTTCTGACGGATCAAGTTGAAAGAGGGCAAGTTCTTGATCTCCTATAAATTCGTACGGAAGATGTTCGGTGAAACCCGCCCCCGCGAGGTAGTCCCGCACCCGTTCTTCCCACCAAAGTTCGTCGTTGCGCACTGGAGGAGCAAGAGCAATTTCCGGCATTTTAGGTTTAATTTTCTCATAGCCGAAAATCCGCACTGCTTCCTCAATCAAATCTTCTTCCAGCTCAATGTCCCGGCGACGGGTCGGAATTTCCACCCACAAATCTTTTCCTTTTTTGGCGACCTTAAAACCAAATTCGGTGAAAGTTTTTTTGTAAAAATTTTCTCCAAGCGGCTGGCCGATAAGACCGTCAACGTAGTTTGGCCGGAACTTGATCTTTCTGAAAGCAATTTTCTTGGGGTATATGTCAATTAACGGAGCATCCTCCTCTGCTCCGGCAATTTCTTGCAGAAGCCCAATAGCTCGTTCCAAGGCGGCACGGGTACCGTTGAGGTCAACTCCGGAAGCATAAATCTTTGACGCGGCTGAAATAAATTTAAGATCCCTGGTGGTTTTGTAGATTCTTACAGGATCAAAAACCGCCGCCTGCAGTAGTACTCGTCGGCTTCTTGGTCCTACTGCCGAATTTGCTCCTCCCATGATCCCGGCAAGGTCAATAATTCGGTTTTCGTCTTCTATAATAATTGCTCCTTCAGGAAGCTTATGTTTGACGCCGTCAAGGGTAGTCAACTCTTCTCCCTTCTTTGCTTCCCGTACAGTCATGTTTCTTCCTTTAATTTTTTCGGCATCAAAGGCATGCAAGGGCTGTCCCATCTCCAGCATGACATAGTTGGTAACGTCCACCACGGCATCAATGGGACGGAAGCCGCAGGTAATAAGCTTTTCTCGCATCCATTTGGGAGAAGGGCCGATGGTTTTAAGCGTGAGTTCTTGGGCCGTATAGCGCGGGCAAATCTCTAGGTTAGAGATTTTTATTTGTATCGGAGACGTTGTTTTTGTGCTTTGGGTTTTGGATTTTGCCCGCCCGCCAGCGAGTTCGCTCGCAGGCGAAGTCGGGCGGGTGTTTTGTTTGTGATTTGGGATTTGTGTTTTGTGTTTTCCAAGTATTACAGCAATTTCTCCGGCTAAACCTATATGGCCGGCAGCATCGCTCATGCGGTTAGCCGGGATTTTAATATCAATCGCCCAGTCACTGCCCACCTTTTCTATGGTTTCGTATTCAAAGGCATGCAAAGTCAAAACTTCAGCCAATTTTTCCGGCGATTCTTTGAAACGGACAAGTTCTTTTAGCCAGTTATAAGAGAATTTCATTGTTTATGTTGTTGTTCCCTACTATGTCTTTCTTCCAGTTCCCTTTGCACGACGAAAGTCGCCCGGTTTATCAGCATTTCTATAAGGTTGCGCCTTGATCCTAAATGTTTCTCGTACTCTTTCAGATCTTCACGGGTTAGGGTTTTACTACTTATGGTCTTTTCCCATATCTCTCGTTCCGCGTCGGTAAGATCCTCCGGGTCTATCGGCAGTTCGGCGTGGGGGTCATACTGTTCACCCCGTTCTTTTTTGGCGAGTTCGCCTCTGATCCATGTGCGCACTTCTTCGCGAAAACTTTCCAGCGGACTTGGCGTGCCCTCTTGTCCTTCAGATATTTTCATAAATTAAAATTGCTTTAGAAACCTTAAATCCCCTGACCTAAATAGCCGAATATCATTGATTTTATACTTCATCATAGCCAGACGTTCTATGCCAAAACCAAAGGCAAAACCCTGCACTTCTCTGGAATTATATCCAACTGCTTTAAATACTTTTGGGTGCACCATGCCCGCGCCAGCCAGCTCCAGCCACCCTGATTTTTTGCAGACGGAGCACCCCCTGCCGCTGCACATAATACAGGAAATATCTACTTCAAAAGCCGGCTCAACAAAAGGGAAATAACTGGGGCGCAGACGAACCGTTACGGTGGTTCTGAAAAGGCGCGAAAAAAACTCCTGTATAACTGCCTTGAAGTTGGCAATGGAAATTGTTTTATCCACCATAAGTCCTTCCAGCTGATGAAACTGAAAGTCGTGCGAAGCGTCAGTTGCCTCATAACGATAACACCGGCCGGGAACAATAATCCTGATGGGCGGCCGGTTTTTCTCCATATAACGTATCTGTACCGGACTCGTATGGGTCCGCAAAAGCAACTTTTGACTTTTGCCCTTTGAATTTTGAGTTTGTGGCTTGAGCCACAAGGTATCCCACATGTCCCGAGACGGATGGTTTTCCGGAATATTTAGAGCGTCAAAATTGTAGTGCTCTGTTTCTACTTCCGGCCCTTCCACAATTGCAAATCCAATGGAAGAGAAAATTTCTCCTATTTCTCTGGTGATCTTGGTTAAGGGATGGAGATGGCCTTGTTCGCGTCTTGTCCCGGAGCGCGTAATGTCTACCCACTCTTTTTTCAATATGGATTCAAAGCCGGTTTTTTTAAGTTCTTCCGTTTTTTCGGCAAACGTTTCTTCAATTTTTTCCCGAAGACGATTGGCCTCCTCTCCCACCCGCTTGCGCTCCTCGGGCGGCAGGTCTTTGAGCTTTCTTAAAATCAAAGTAAGGGCGCCTCGCTCACGTCCCAAGTATTCAATCCGGGCTTTTTCCAATTCGTCAGGATTTTGAGCTTTTTTAACGGTTTCAAACGCGGTTTCCCGGATTCTCTGCAGATCTTTTTCCATAGGATAGAGTATAGCAGAAAAATAAAATGAGAAAAAGCAGCCTTAGTCGGTGACCTAAAGAATCGAAAAATAAATAACTCGCCAGGGACAAGTTGAAAACAATTCTGAATTTTTAAGAAGCTCGATACCCGAGCTCGGCGATGGCCGCGACGATCTTTTCTTGCGTCACCTTGGATGGATCAAACTCAAATATCCCTTTTTTCCCTTTGTAGTCGACCTTCGCGGACGAAACGCCGTCCATTTGTGTTGTAAACATCTGAATCCCGACCGCGCAGGATCCACAATGCATCCCGTCAATTTTTAGTTCAATCTTCTCCATA